>NZ_CAKLBX010000006.1 GCF_920987055.1 Novosphingobium sp. CECT 9465 | reverse complement strand
CATGCCGGCGTGGGCGGAATGGCGAGGCGCTCAAGGCGTGGCGCGCGCTGTTCGGTCCGAAGTTTCCGCTGTCATGAGCGACTGGTCCCTCTCGACGATCCTCGCCACGCTACACGAGGATATCCAGCACCGCCTGCGTTCGGTACGGGCAACTCTCGCCCATCCCGGCACCAAGGGAGATGGTAGCGAGAATGTTTGGCTGGATCTGCTCGGGACCTACCTCCCGCAACGCTATCAGGTCGCTAAGGCCTTCGTCGTGGATAGCCATGGAAATTTCAGCCAACAGATCGACCTTGTGGTGTTCGATCGGCAGTACACGCCGTTCATCTTCAAGATCGAGGGACAGACGGTAGTGCCCGCCGAGAGTATCTATGCGGTCTTCGAGGCCAAGCAGACCCTTGATGCGGGCATGATCGCCTATGCGCAAGAAAAGGTCGCCAGCGTGCGTAGGCTGGATCGCACAAGCCTGCCGATCCCGCATGCAGGTGGCACGTATGCTCCCAAGTCGCCAATACGTGTTCTTGGCGGCATATTGAGCTTTGAGAGCGAGTGGTCGCCGCCGCTCGGCGAACCGCTACGCAAAGCCCTGGCCGCCAATCTTGACGAGGGCGTGCTCGATATCGGCTGCATCGCTGCCCATGGCCACCTGTTCCGCCGCGATGACCATTTCGAATTGGTGGAGGCGGGCAAGCCTGCCACCGCCTTTCTGTTCAAGCTCATCGCTATGCTGCAGCTCAGCGGTACGGTGCCGATGATCGATATCGAAGCCTATGCCCGCTGGCTGGCTGAATAGCAGCGCCCATGCCGCGTAATCTCATCCTGCTGCTCGATGGCACCAGTAACGAGGTCAAGGACAACCTGACCAATGTCGTGAAGCTCTATCGCTGCGCCGAACGCAGCGACAATCAGCACGTCTTCTATCATCCCGGCATCGGCACTGTGCCGCTGACCACCGACTGGAGCCCCGCCGCGCAAAGCGCGATCGCGGCGTTCGGGCTCGCCACCGGCTGGGGCCTCGATGCCAATATCCTCGCTGCCTATTGCTATCTGATCGATATCTATGAGCCGGACGATCGGATCTTTCTCTTCGGATTCAGCCGCGGCGCCTATACGCACGCGCGGTTGCCGGCCTGATTCACCTGATCGGCCTGCTCGAACGCGATCAGCGCACCTCGCCGAATATGCGCTCAAAGCGTATAAGCGCGCACATAGGGAGGACCGGCTCGACATCGCTTGGCAGTTTCGTCGCGTGATTGGCGGGCGCCGGGTGCCGATCCATTTCCTAGGGGTCTGGGACACGGTCGCCTCGGTGTTCGTGCGCCCAGGGTTGCTGCGCTTCCCCAGCCAATCCTTCCTGCCGTACACTAAGTCAAATCCGAGCATCCGCGTCTTCCGCCAAGCAGCGGCGATCGATGAACGTCGACGCATGTTCCGGGCTCTACCACTGGACGCCGGACCAGAGCGTCAAGCCCGATCCGTTCGCCGACGCAGAAGGCGCGCAGGATCAGCAACCGTCTGGTTCGCCGGGGATCATTCCGATGTCGGCCGGCGGCTGGGTTGAGACCGAGAGTTCAGATCGCCAAATTCCCGCTGATCTGGATGGCCCGCTGTCCGTCGTCAGAACATTCGGCACAACTCGCGGCGTAAATTAGCGGAGTGCGGACCTCGTCTGGGGGTTGATGTTAGGCGGCGAGCTTGCGGTGTTGCAAGCGCCGATGTTCGATGGTCTGTCGCTTGATCCTTTCGCGCTGTTTGATGATGGCTGGAGCCCTGCCGAAGTAGGCATCGGCGGGCGTCACGTTGTTCAGGCTCTCGTGGTAACGCTGGTGGTTGTAGTACTCGACGAAGGCCTCGATTTGGGCTTCGAGGTCGCCGGGCAAAAAGTAGTTTTCCAGCAGGATGCGGTTTTTCAGGGTTTGGTGCCAGCGCTCGATCTTGCCCTGGGTTTGCGGGTGCATCGGGGCACCGCGCACGTGGCTCATCTTCCGGGCCTCAATGTATTCAGCCAATTCGCCGGCGATGTAGCTGGGGCCATTATCCGACAACAGCCTGGGCTTGTGCAGCACCGTGGCGCTGTCGCAGCCCGATGCGCCAAGGGCCAGGTCGAGCGTGTCGGTCACATCCTCGGCGCGCATGTTGGTGCACAGTTTCCAGGCGATAATGTAGCGCGAGAAGTCGTCGAGCACGGTCGACAGGTACATCCAGCCCCACCCGATGATCTTGAGTGGAGTAGGAAGCGCATAAGCGCTTCCCCTCCCCGAACCGTACGTGCACCTTTCAGCGCATACGGCTCTCTATTCAACCTTGGTCCAAGGCCATGGCGACATCACGATAGCGGGAGGTGACGGTGTTTCGGAGCTCGTCCCGATAGATGTAGGGATTTCGCTCCGGATTCCGCCACCGGAACTGCATCTTCTGGCTTGTGACCAGTCGTCGCAGCGCCTTGCCGACGGCATTGCCCTGATTGCTTCGACCGTAGACCAGCCACGTCTTCGATTGGCCGGTTTCCGGCATGCGGTACCATTTACGCATCAAAGGCTTGATACGGGACCGGTACTTCTGCGCCAACCAGTGCGCCATTTTCCAGAACACGACGGTGTCGATGCGCCGGAATGTGCGCGCCGTGAAGTCGGTGAACCTGTAGAACGCAGCCCATCCCGCCAGCTGGCGGTTCAGACCGTCGATCATGTCCACCGCGGCAACCTCATGATTGCCGGAGAGAGCCTCGACCAATCGGCGAGCGAAGGTCTTGGCCTTCTCCTTGGGTATCGTTGAGACCACGGACATGCGTCCGCTCGATCCCCGCCTGCGGATAATCCGGTGCCCGAGGAACACGAACCCGTCGTCGACGTGGGTGATATGGCTCTTGTCCATATTCAACGTCAGCTTCAGGTCGTCTTCCAGAAAGGCCCGGCATTCCTCGCGGATGGCCTCGGCATGTGCCTTGGTGCCCTTGACGATGACAACGAAGTCATCGGCGTAACGGCAGTAGGCGACAGCAGGTTTCCATTGCCGGTTCTCGCGAACCGTGATGGGGCGCCCCTGCTGGATGCCGAAGTTCCATGCCCAGCGATCCTTTCGCGCCTTGTCGCTCAGGTATTTCGCCTCCAGCCACGCATCAAACTCATGGAGCATGATGTTGGACAGGAGCGGCGACAGCACGCCGCCTTGCGGTACACCTTCGCTTGAGGCGACGAACAGGCCACGGTCGACGTGGCCCGCCTTCAGGAATCGCCAGAGCAGATCAACAAACCGATCATCCCGGATTCGCCGCCGAACGCAGCGAAGCAGAAGCCGGTGGTGGACCGTATCGAAGTAGCTCGCCAGATCACCTTCGATGATCCAGCGGCCCCGCGCTCCGGCACCACTATCCTGCAACTGTATCTTCACGGTCCGGACAGCGTGATGCACGCTGCGTTCCGGCCTGAAGCCGTAGGAGAGGCGATGGAAGTCGCTTTCCCAGATCGGCTCCATGGCCATCAGCATCGCGCGCTGGACGATGCGGTCTTTCAGGGTCGGGATACCAAGTGGTCGTTTCTTGCCATTGGCTTTCGGGATATAGATTCGCCTGACCGGCTGCGGGTGATAACTCCCCGTCAGCAAGTCCGTTCGCAGACTGGCCAGCTGTTCTGCCAGTACGGCCTGCATCCGTCGCTTGTCCATTCCGTCGATGCCCGGCGTATTGGCGCCACTCGACGCCAGCACGATCCGAGCCGCCTCGGCAAGCCACGCCCGATCGGCAATGAGCCGGAGAAGGCGATCGAACTTGCGGTTCTGGTCGCTCTCGGCCCACGTCGCGAGCTTGTGCTGCATTTCGCTGATTATCAAAGGTCTTCACCTCGTTTGGTCAGGTAGTTTGCACTTCAAGCTGATTGAACTGTCCCCCTTCGCCATGTGACAGGCTTTCCCTGTCGCGGACTACTACGGGGACTCCGCCAGCACGGTGGACATCGGGGCCAACTCCCTTGGCATTCCATCATGCCTTCCCTCGTTCATATGCTGGACTTTCGCGCGCTGGGGAGGCTGCCGGTCGCAGTCCTTGTCCTTGCGTCCCGCAAGTCGATGCCGATGCCATGGCCTGGCTGCATTCTCTCCATGGCTCCATGCGGACGGGCTACATTTCCGGCCACATTCGGATGTCGCCGACATACGTCTCCGGCGCCATCATCAGCATTCCGCCTGTTAAGCCGTGTAGGCGAAGGCGACATTTCAGCCCTCGGATGCGGATTAACCGGTTCGTGTTCCTCAACCTTCCAGCGCTACAGCCTCGGGGACCATCTCGGCGTAACGGCTTCGCCTCAATCCCCTTTACCTGCGGGCTACGTCACCCTGCCAGTTGACGGCAGGTCACCGCCGCTTGGGCTCATGCCCCCTCACAGCAGAGGGCAAGGCATTCGTTCAGTTCCTCCTTTCTCCTTTGCATTCCAGTCATATGCACCCCGGACCATCCGGGACGAGGCGCACAGTAGGTAAAATCAGTCTGCCACATCTCGTTTACCCGCGTGGTCTTGGTGTGGAACTGATCGGCGGCCTTGATCACGACATAGGCCGGGCTGGTGATCAGATCGTGGGCCTTCAACAGACGGTAAACCGTGGCTTCCGACACGAAGTAGCGCCTCTCATCGGTAAAACGCACCGCCAGTTCCCGGGGGCTTAGCTCGGACTGCCCCAGCGCCAGCTCGATGATCTGATCATGGATGTCAGGCGGGATCCGGTTCCACACCCGGCTCGGTGTCGATGGCCGATCCTCCAGCGCCTCCGGGCCGCCTTCGAGGAACCGGTCGTACCAGCGGTAGAAGGTCCGACGGGCAATGCCGAGCTCGTCCAACGTGTGCTTGGCTGGTAGGTGCGATTGCTCGACGATCCGGATGATCTCGAGCTTCTCCGATGCTGGATACCTCATTCGTCGTCGCCCCCATCCGCGATCATACTTTTTTTGAGCAGACGGTTTCGAGCGTCAGGTCGGCAACGCATTCCTTCAGGGCACGGGCTTCGCGGCGCAGGTCCTGCACCTCGCCGGTGGTTGCGGCACGGGCAGTGTCGCCAGCCAGGCGACGCTTGCCCGCTTCCATGAACTCCTTCGACCAGGTGTAATACAGGCTTTGGGCGATGCCTTCCTTGCGGCACAGCTCGGCAATGCTGTCCTCGCCGCGCAGGCCATCCAGCACGATCCTGATCTTGTCTTCGGCCGAGAAGTGCCGACGGGTCTGCCGCCGGTGTCCTTCACCACCCGCTCGGCAGGGGCCTTCATCGGCGATTTTTTTAAGGAGTGTTGGGGCTTCATCTTCGTTCCTTCGTCACTACGACGAAGCCCCAACACTCCTTAAATCACAACCTCAAATCTGTGCCATTGGTGCTGACGGGGAACAGTTTACTCGTACGGGTGGCAAGACTTCGTTGAACTCGTAAAGCACCGACGCCGCTACTTTTTTGCAGCAGGCGGCGGGAGCGAATGAGGAGGATATTTCGCCCGAAGAACTCTTGGAATTCATCTCCGCTCGCTGCAGGAAGGAGAGGATGATCCGGAAGTTGCCGCAGGGGACGGAGTTCTACCGTTGCCGCGAGAAGAACCCGGCGAAAATTTCGCGAGCCGCGTGAGCTTGGGCCGGCGCCTCGTCAGTTCGCGGCGCAAAACCGGATGAGCCCGGCTGGAATTCCCATGTTTTATGGGGCCGAAGAGCAAAAGACTGCTGTGCGGAGACCCTTAAGAAGCCATCAGCACGCCATGCTATGGGCGCTTCGCTCTGACACGAGCAGCCAAAGTGTTGGACATCACTTCTTCGCCCACTGTTAGCATATTCGATAGCAGGCGCGCACATCTGTACGATTGGGCCTTGTTCATGCACCAGTTCCTAAACGATTTTCGGAAAAGGATTGAGAAGGACGAGCGCGTCCACATCGATTATGTCCGACTCAGATCGTAACGGAGTATTTCCGGGCATAATGAAAGATCGGAAGGGGAGCCCGATCGGTGGCATTCTTTATCGTAGCGCCAGCAATACCCAAGGTAAGTGTATCGTCCTGTTCGCAGAAGATGCCGATGTCGACCCTACGATGCGCAGTGAAGTCAACCCAGATAGCAGGTTCTTTTGCAGATGCTGTCTGTGGAGCAGTATGACTGAATCAAGGGCCGTTGAAGCTGTCGTCAGACGCTTGCGTGTTCGGGAGGACCTGTCTTTGCTGCCGTCTCGAAGACGGGCTTGGCCTGAATTCGAGAGAAACGCGTAACAGATTACGCGGCCGGTAGGGGAGGGGCATCAGTTACCCGGGTTTTCGTCATCAAACTTGGAGACTTCGGACGATGCGTGCGCGGCGGCGGCGCGATCGTCATGGGTAACGTCTCGGAAGGTGATGATCTCGCGATCGCGGTTCTGGAGACGCCGATATCCAGCGTGCGATATATGGACCAGGCTGACATGGTCATGCTGCGTGACGGCGAGCGGTGCTTCGAGTATTTGGCGGCTGAATCGGCCGAACGACTTCGAGACCTCAACGGTACTGATAGAATGGGTCATCGCGACTCTATTGTCCAGAAAGTGCAGATTTTCCGGAGAATTACAAGGATGGGCTGCTGCCCGGATCAATGACCCACAACGATAGGTCGCCCTTGCTGCCCTGCCAGTCTGTCCCGACCCTTCTAAAGCCCGACCGTGCAAGGTTGTTACGCATGGTGTTGCTATCGGTCGTGGCGAAAGCAGGTTCATTGATCGCCCCAGCAATCGCCTCGACGAGATCGCCGGAGAGCATCTGGCCGCGTCGAGCGCTATGGACGACGACATATCCAAGCTCGGGCGCTCCTTCGAAGCCGACGAGCGATGCACCCGCGTTCGTGAACCGACCTTGCGATAATGCGGCAGTGGGGTCTTGAGAGCACCGACGCCGACGATGCGCCCCCCTTCCTCTTCGCGCAGCAAGGCCAACATTTTGTCTGACGGAGTCTCGGGAGGATGGCCTCGACGCTGGCCTGGATGGCACCGCCTGCTTTGACGAGCTCGCAATTTCGTGCTGGTCGGCAAGGCTCAGATCAACAACACTGCCTATCCAGCGCACCAGCCCGCTCTTCACTTCAGGAACGCTGCCCATCAGTTGGTCGGTCGGTAATAGATGGCGTCGAGCATGGCGACGCGCGCGTCCCAGAGCTCGGTGTCGCGCCCGGCAGCCCGATCGACCGTGTACCAAGGCGCCTGCCTGATGGGCTCTATGACGCGGCGCCAATAGTTTTCGAGTTTGATCGTCGTCGGCGCGAAAGAGAGTGCATTCGCGAGGCCTGGAGTGTTGCCACCGTTGACGCAGAAAGACATCCGGCCGCTTCATGGCAAGCAACCGGGTGGCCGGTGCCAGCCGCGCCACGCGCGATGATTTCGAGAAGGCGGCCGTGAACGCAGCGACAAAAGCGTTGAACTGGGCCTCGGTCACTTCATCGCGGGGCGGGATGACATCGAGCGTGCGGCAAGTGCGCTGTCCTCCAGACGATCAATTCGGCAAATGTGCCGGCACCGCCCATTGAGCCGAACCAGCCCCAGTGAGATTGGCCAGCCCTCGGTCTCGGCCTCATGCTTGCCGAGCACGCCGGCGATGCCCTTGGCCTCGGCAGCCGTGACCTCTGCAAAGGAGGAGGTGCGCGAGAAGATATGTTGATGGCCCGCACGAGCTTCATGCGCTCCATAAAGTCATGATACTCGTCGCGACGGGCACGCTTCACGAATTCAGGCCATTCCATCGTCGCGAGCGGCGCGTTGACCCGCGCCCACTCTTTGCGACTGTCCGGCAGGATCGGGCTCTTTGGCTCGGCTTACCTGCAGCCGCTTTTGCCTGGCGCTTGTAGCTCTCGGCATTCAGTTCTCGCGTGATGGTCAGGCGGAGCGGTGCGTAGTAGGTTTTGATCTGGCTGCGGACTTGCACGAAGAAAGGATTGTCGGTCGCTCCCTTCGCATGGACGCCGGCTCGAAGTTAGCACCCAGGCGCCCTTGGTGAAGTTGGCACTGCCGACGATCGCCTCAGCTTCACTCCCGTCTCAAAGTAGAAAATCTTGGGATGAAAGCAGCCCGGACGGCTCTTCGCGACATAGGCAGGGAACCAACTAGGCGATCGACAAGCGCGGTCTCGGTTGCAGAGAAGTCCACACCTAGGAGAAGGGACTCGAACTTCTCGGAATGGGCAAGGAGCGTGTCTGCGACATCGGTGATGCCACCCAAGCCACCGCAATCGAGATACTGTCATGCTTTTGGATGAGCGCTGAAAGTATGCGCGCCGTCGAGGCCGCGTTCACCAGGAGGATATTCGCATGCCTTACCTGTTGCATCGTTTTTACCTGAGCATTGACTTAGCGGCGTCCCCGCGGCGCGCATAGGGTTTCGCAACATCGCGAGCGACAATGCCTTGGACAACGAAAATGGGCCGGCGTCTTGAGGGAGGCGAGCAGGCCTCTTGGGAAGGCCTTCCCCTGAGCCCGTGCCGCTATGCGTCCCGGGCTACCCTTCAGCGGGGTTCCACCCCGCAACGCCCAAGTGCGAGAGGCCAGCTTCGTGCAGCCGTGACGGGATGAAGGGAGAGAGAGTGACTCCCGCCCGTCGCGAAAGGACGCGCGATGGACAATCGAACTGCACGGCAAGGCTCACGCGAGCCCGCAATATCTATTGCCGAAATCACCGAAGGAATACTGTCCGAACTGGAGGCAGGACGCGTTCCGTGGGTCCGGCCTGGGCGAACAGTTCTGCTCCGGTGGGGATGCCGTTCAACGCCGTCAGCGGTCGGCGGTACAGCGGGATCAATGTCCTGAGCCTCTGAGCGCCATTGCCGAGCGCGGCTTTGCCGGACACGGCTTCGTGACTTTCCGCCAGGCCAGGGAGCTTGGAGGAAGCGTTCGTCGCGGCGAATGCGGGACTGACATTGTCTACACCCGGAAAATCGCAACCCGGGACGAGAGACTGAGCGCCGTTCACGAGGCCGCGAGGCCGGCCTGCAATCCCCTTTCTGCGCCATTTTACTGTCTTTTTCTACTGAGCAATGCGCGGGGTTGCCCCGCATGTGGCGGTCCCGCCACGTCCGGTTGATAGCAGAGCTCATCCTTCCGGCCGCCGATGCCTTAATTCGGGCAACCAAGGCTGATTTTCGTATCGGCGGTACGAGCGCCTTCTACAGCCCGCTGCACGACTATGTTCAGGTCCAGACCCGAGGCATTCTTCGAGCCGGTCAACTGGCACCGGACCGCCTTTCACGAACTGGCCCATTGGAGCGGTCACTCCTCTCGCCTTGCGCGGGATCAGTCCGGCTCTTCGGGTCGCCCGAATATGGCCGGGAGGAGCTGGTCGCGGAGATGGCAGGAGCCTTCGTCTGCGCAGCGCTCGGCATTCGGCCAACGGTCGCCACAGTGATTATATCGGCTCCTGGCTCGCGATCCTTCGGCAGGAACAATCGTGCAATTCTGCGGACCGCCAGCGCTGCTTCGCGTGCCGCCGATCATATGCTGCCTTCCAGAGCGGGATGCTGCGACCGGAGAAATCTCGTGAGCCGCGGCAGCCGATGAGTCCGAGGCAGCAGGCTGCAACGTTGTCGCTTCTGTCGTCGTTGCAAAAGCCGGCGCATGAGGCTGTTGCCGCATCTGAGGCATGGTGCAAACAGGTCGGGGACGGCCAGTCCGTCGACCGCTCGGGGCGTTGCGATCATGTGTTGCTCAGGCCAGGCGCGATTGCTGCTTCGCGGCGACAGCGCCAGACTTTCTCTGCC
>NZ_CAKLBX010000005.1 GCF_920987055.1 Novosphingobium sp. CECT 9465 | reverse complement strand
GGCTAGCTACCTTTGAGCTAGCAGTTTCTCATAAGCGTCGAGTGCCTTCTCGAGCACTTCTGTAAGAAGCAGACCCTCACGTTGAGCTATTTCGCGGATTCGATTGTCCCATTCGGGTGTGACCCTAGTCGCAAATTGTTGAGTGCGGTTAGTCTTGCGCGAACTGCGGGCATCAATGCGGGTTGCGGTTATCAGCGGTGCAGCCGGAGGGGCGGGGGCTACTTCGGGTGCATCCAAATTCTGGCTCGCCTCACTGATTGGTGGGGGTGAACCCAAACGAGTAGCCTTCTTTAGCTTCGAGATATCGGCCATCATTCACCCGCTACTTTGTCGATTAGGGATTGGATCAGAGTATCAGCACGCTGGTTAAGGCCGGAGAATTTGGTTTCGGTAATTGACAGGCCTTGGTTCTGCGCTTGCCGGTATGCTGGTCGTTCCACGATCGAACCGTCGAGGACATTATACCCCGCTTCGGTCAAATACGCCCGCGCGTCATTTTCTTCAGCCGAAGTTCCAATGCGGTTGAGCGCAAAAACGAGCCGTCCAGTCGGGATACCCTCCTTAACAAGGGCATGGTATTCGCGGACGGCAGGCCTGAGATCGTCCAAGGATGCGCCGGGGGTTGAACCACGAGTGACGATGACCGTGCAATTTCAAGTGTAGCTTTGCTGGTCCGAGCGGGGCCGTCGATGATAAGCAGATCGAAGCCGTCTGCAGCGGCCAGGGCCTGAGACGCGGTTTTGAATGCCTCAACCGACACAATCGGCTCGATGGAGATGCCAAGGCGTGCTCGGTGCCAATCGACCGAAGTGCCCTGTTGAGTATCGAGATCGGCGATTTTAACCCGCAGTTCGCCTGCCGCCGCCTCGCGAGCAAGGGCTCTTGCCAAGGTGCTTTTTCCTACACCGCCTTTTTGTGAGACGAATGCTACGACAGCAGCCATGACCGATCCTGTAATAGTTCGAACGACTGGATAGCTAGCCGCTCTCTAGCAGTTTGGCAACCGCTACCTATGTGATAGCTAGCTGATACCCAACCAGCAGATATCTGTGAGCTAGCTGCTACCCACGGGGGTTTGCCTGACCTAGTCTGGATCAAGCACTGGGAGATAGTGGAATTTTTTTCCACGTTGTGCGGTTGATCGAAACATGATGTTCAATGATCGATGAACACGCGATCGAACTCGAGCTTATGCGTAGTGGGTAGTGTTATGGCACTGCTATGGGCGCAAACATCGGCAGCTAAGCAGGCCGAGGTAATGACATTTGATGGGCAGGCAGTTGAAGCCGTCATCGATGTGGGCCCGAGAATGCGGGGTATGCCAACAGACGGAACGCCGCCAGTACCAAGCATGGAAGCCGTTTTAGGCAATGACTTCAGATCATTCGGCAGCCCCGTAATGGAACCCCAAGAGGAGGCAATAAGCACGTCGCATATATCGGTGCCCCTTTGGATGCAGACTGGCCAGGTTTCGGGGGGAGCTGGCCGGGCAGCGATGTCCGATATCGCAAGTTATCTCTACACCCCACAGGCTTGCTCAATCACACCCTACCGTCCACGCGGCGATTTTCCAGGCTGGCTCGAAGCTCGGCGGGCTCAATATTACCCCTTGATCCAGGCCGTGGCGTGCGAAGCTGGTGTGCCAGTCGGGCTTTTCGATGCACTGGTGGCCCAGGAAAGCCGCTATGACCCATTGATCGTATCACCGAAGGGCGCCGTTGGCCTTACCCAATTGATGCCCGGTACAGCGCGTGGACTTGGGGTTTTCAATTCGAGAGATCCGTTGTCGAACCTGAGGGGAGGGGCCAGATACCTCCGCGCGCATCTGGATGAGTTCAAGCGGGTCGATCTAGCCTTGGCCGCGTACAATGCAGGTCCAGGACGCGTTCGATCGATGCGCCGTATTCCGCCGTTTCGCGAGACGATGGACTATGTCGCAGCGATCACTCGAGGGTGGAGCACCGGATCGTTCAGGACAGCATCGATTCAGACCGCCGGTTTGGCAGTGGGTCGACAGGAATTCCGGGGCAGGGGGGTCCAGTTACTCGCTTACACATCTACAAGAGTATCGAACCCGAGGTAGTGCGCGTAATAGATCGCAATTCCGAGGATCGCCGGCGCGCCGAGCAGATAGTTGATCTGCCAACGTATCCACAACCGGGGTGCAACGAGTACCTTATCGAGGACGGTCGCAGTTGGGAGTTTCCTAGTTCCCAGACGATAATCGTAGGCGGTCTTTATCATCGCGAGGACAGCGCACAGCGCCACCATGACGCCGACCGCGGCATAGAGTGAAAGCCAGGCCTGAAGTGTCGCTTGGGGCATGCCGACCACCTAGCAGCAAGATGCTGACGGTCCATTAACCGCTGAATCGCGCATTAGTTACCAGGAGCTGGCGCGCCGTGTCGGCGATCATCGTGCCCAGGCCCTTGTCTCCCATCACCATCGAACTCATCAGACCCTTGGCCTGCTCGAGCGTCAGTTGCGGTGGAAACGGCACGACCTCGGGATCGGTCTTCACCTCGATGAGCGTCGGGCGATCGGCGGAGAGCGCAACTTCCCACGCCGGCCCAAGCGCGGATGGATCATCGACGTAGATGCCGCCAAGCCCCAGCAATTCCGCGAAGCGCGCGTAGGGGACGTCCGGAATATCCTGCGTCGTCGGGAAACGCGGATTGCCTTCCATCACCCGCTGTTCCCACGTGACCTCGTTGAGATCGCCGTTGTTGAAGACGCAGACGATGAAGCGCGGATCGCGCCACTGCTTCCAATATTTCTGGACGGTGATGAGTTCGGCCAGATTGTTCATCTGCATTGCGCCGTCGCCGACCAGCGCCACGACGGGCCGATCAGGATAAGCAAACTTGGCCGCGATCGCATAGGGAACCGCAGCGCCCATAGAGGCTAAACCGCCCGAGAGAGAGGCACGCTGCCCGACCTTCACGCGATAGTCGCGCGCGTACCAGTTGGCGCATGAGCCCGAATCCGAGGTGACGATCGCGTCGGCGGGCAGACGCGGCGACATTTCCCAGACCACGCGCTGGGGATTGACGGGCTTTGCTTCCGCCATGGCGCGTTCCTCGAGCGTCTGCCACCACTGCGCAGTCGCCTTCTCGATGCCTTCGCGCCAACTGCGATCATCCTTGCGCTGGAGCAGCGGGATCAGCGCTTTCAGCGTTTCGGCCGCATCTCCATGCAGGTTGACCTCGACGGGGTAGCGCAGCCCCAGCATCGATGCGTCGATGTCGACCTGCACGGCCCTCGCCTGCCCGTCTTTCGGCAGGAACTCGGCCCAGGGAAAGCCCGTGCCGATCAGCAGAAGCGTGTCGCACTCGCGCATGAGGTCGGACGATGGCTTGGTCCCGAGCAAGCCGATCGCCCCGGTCACGAACGGCAGATCGTCAGGCAGGACATCCTTGCCGAGCAACGCTTTGGCGACGCCGGCGCCAAGCAGGTCGGCGACCTCGGTCACCACGGCCGACGCGCCGCGGGCTCCCGCCCCAATCAGGATAGCGACCTTGGCGCCTGCATTCAGTACCTCCGCCGCGCGCGCGAGATCGGCGGGCTGCGGGACGACGATCGGATGTGCATAGCCGGTGCCCGAGCGGGTGAAGCCGTGCGCCTGGCCCGGCTCCTCATATTTCGTATCCTGTATGTCCTTGGGCAGCACGATGGTTGAGACCGCGTTGCCCGCGACCGCGATCCGGATCGCGCGATCGGTCACATGGCGGACCTGCGCCGGCGCGCTCGCCTCCTGCACATAGGCGGCGACGTCGGCAAACAGTCGGTCGAGATTGAGCTCCTGCTGATAGCTTGCACCGCGCACGGTGCTCTCGGCCTGGCCCGCGATCGCGAGGACCGGGACATGGTCGAGCTTGGCGTCATAGAGCCCGGTGATCAGGTGGGTCGCGCCCGGACCGCCGGTCGACAGGCAGACGCCGAGCTCGCCGGTGAATTTCGCATGCGCCGTCGCCATGAAGGCCGCCATCTCCTCGTGGCGGACCTGGATGAACTCGATGCCCGAGCCTTCCTTCTCGGCGCGCTGGAGCGCCCCCAGCACGCCATTGATGCCATCGCCAGAATAGCCGTAGATTCGGCTCACGCCCCAATCCTTGAGGCGCTGGACGAAGAAATCGCTCGACATGCGGGCCATGCCGCCCTCCACTTTGGGATTTGGTTTCGAGCCGGAGAGGTTCAGTCACGCATGCTCGCGCTGACGAGAAGAACGTCGCAGTGCGCACAGGCGTTCCCGCCGGTCGGCGGCTTCGCCCCCATCGGTGCGCGCTAGGGCCGGCCCGACGGCGAGCTCGCTTCTTCGGTCGTTGAGGCATGTCGGTGTCGCTCACTGCCCAACCGCGCCAGGTCATCGGTTTGCGACTGTCCAAACGCGGACAGCTAAAACCTGTCATTCACCGCCGAAACGCTTCGCGAGACGCGCACTCGCTCCGCTCTTGGCCGCCAGCTTCGCGCCATAGCGCATGACCGTCTTGGGATCGCGCCAGCGATAGGCCTGCATGATGGCGGGCAGGCTCTCTCCTGCCGCAAAATTGTCTTGCGCCACGCCAACCCGGATCGAATGGCTCGACACGGCCGCGACCCAGCGCTCGAGCTCGGCCTCGCTCATCGCCCCCAGCAGTTTCTTGTCGAATGCCTGGCGGATCAACCGCTTGTAGATGAGCGTGATCGTGCCGGGGTTGAGCGCCTCCTCTCCCACACCGCGGATCGAGCCATCGAACCAGGTTTCGACGCGCCGGAACAGGGCCCCGCGCGCAATCCCGGCCTTGTCGCACCATTCAGCGATCGCGCGCATGGTCGCGGGCGAGAGATAGGCGAGAGCCCCCTGCCCTTCCTGATCGGTCTTGCTGCGGCCGATCTCGACCACCCCTGCCCCGTCGACGTCGGGCCCGTCGATATGCTCGATACGCATCGCCGCGAGTTCGGAGCGCCGGCAGCCGGTATCATAGTTGACCTGCAGTAGCGCGCGATCGCGCGCGCCCAGGAGATCGCGGCGCGTGGCCTTGAGGAGGACCGCGAGGCTCACGCCGCTCGCCGGCGCGTCGAGATCGCTGACATCGCCCTTGTAGCGGATACCCCGCGCCTGCGTCTGGCGGGTGCCGAGAAGCTTGCGCGCCGCCTTGTGCTCGAGCTGCACGAGCGGGGCTGCGGTCGGATCGTCCAGCCCCGCCATGCGATAGGCCCAGCCGATATTGACGAGATAGCGCGCGATCGTCGCGGCCGCCCTCTGCGGCGTCGCCCGCGTCGCCTCATCATGATCCTGACCCGACAGCGCGCGGACATAGGCCGCGACGGTCTCGGCGGTCGCCTCCCCTGCCCGCACTCGGGTGCGCCGGCACCAAGCATCCCAGAGCTTCATGTCGGAAAGGAACGCGCGGATCGTGTTCGGCGACCAGGCCCGCGCCGCGGCCGCGATGACCTGCGGATCGACCGCCGCCTTGTCGATAGCCAGCGCGCGGACCTCGCCCACGACGTCGTCGGCGCCGGCGGGCGGCGTGCTTTGCCTGCGGGTGAGGGCCGTTTTCGCCATGACGGCGAGACATAGCCCGGTCCTTCTCATAATAATAGGGTCGTGATAATCTCCCATTATCACGACTACGCATACGAGCCAATTTGACTGAGAGCAGCTCTGGGTTAAAAGACGGCGTGGACGCGCCTCTCTCGAACAGCCGCTACGGCCCCGCCTACAGCGCGAAGATGGTCTCCGCGATCGCCTCCTGCACGGCCGCCATTACGCGTCTCGATGCCCGGTTTTGCGTTAGTTCGGTGGCATCGGCCTGGGCACGCCGCGCCGCCTGGAGTGGCTACACCCGGGCCCTGCAACTGCAATCGGCCGAGATCGACGAAATTGACGTATTTTCCTGGGGCTGCGGGCTGCAAATCCCCGGCCGGCCGCTGCGGTCGACCAACCTCGACCTGTTCGATCGCTTTCCCGCCTGGGAAGCGGCGCTGCGCGATCCCGACCCCCTCGCCTGGCGCGACGCGCTTCCGACCGCGATCGGCGAGATCGAGATAGCCGCGGACCATTCGCCGCTGATCCGCGCGCTCGATCGGGTCCGCCAGCATGCGCGTCTCGACAGCACCGCCCTGCCCTGGCTCTCGCTGCCCTTCGCTCTGCGCGACAAGGGGATGGTGACCACTCCCCTGCTGTGACGCACCATAATTGACGTCATGCCGGGTCCAAGCGGAGCCTTTAGCGCTTCAACAATAGTGACATTGGCCTGCTTCTGCCTCAGCCGCTCCCTCGCAACTTGCCCAGCACCCGTGCGGCCGCATTATTGCCTACGGCAAGCTCGCGGGCATATCGCAGCGCGGTGGTCGGCGAGGACCAGCGCAGCGCCAGCGCGATCCCTGCGCCGTCCTCGCCCGCTGCGAACAGGTCCTGTGTTAACCCGACCCGGAACGAGTGCGCGCTCAGCCCACGCACGGTGTCACCTTCCATCCCGGGCTCGACTTCGACGAGACCGCAATCGACCGCCTCCAGCACCCGGCGACGCAGGATCGCAACCACCCCCTGACGCGTGAGCGGCCTGGCCCCGATGTAGTGCCGCACAATTCGCTGCCCGGAGGCGTCTGGCGGACCGCTCAGAACATTGATGCGCCGAAACACCGGACCCTCGCCGATGCCGCTTGCGAGCAACCAGGTCGATAGGCGCGCCATGGTGTCGCCCGACAGCCAGGCCAGAGCCCCCTCCCCCAACTGGTCAGTCTTGGAATGCGCGATGTCGAGCCGTCCGCTGCCATCGCCGACTTGGCGCAGATCGGAAACCGTGGTGCCGACCAGTTCGGAGACTCTTAAGCCCGCGTCATAGGCGAGACTGATCAGCGCTGCGTCACGCAGACCGATGATGTCGCTGCCGCACGAGGCCAGCAGTGCGTTGACGGTTACCCCCTCGGGCGGTGCCTGACCCTCCTGCATCGCCTCGCCGAGCCGTAGCGGCGCAGCCTGCTTTTGCCGTTCACGCTTTTTGCGGCGGATGGCTTTCAGCGTATCGCGCACCATTCCAGCCTGGGTGGGCAGCGGCTCTGTGTCGCCAAAACCCAGGATGCGGTGAATGCGCGCGATCGAGGCGATCCGGCGGGCAAGGGTGGCGGGCTTGGCACCCGCGCGCGTGTCCGATCCTTTAGACAACCAGTGCAAGTAGTGGACCAGCGTTTCCGGTTCGGCGGGAACAGCCGTGGCGACAGGCCGTCGCGCCTTGCACCACCCTAGAAAGCATTTGAGATCGGCCGTGATGGCCGCCTTGGTCGCCGGCGCCATCGCCGCGACTGCGGCCTCAAGCGCCAGCGGACTGGCGGCGCGGGTATCGATCAGCATCCCGTGGCCGCCGAGCACCAGTTCCACCGATGACGGGAACGGACGATCGGTTGTCATGCGGAAGGATCGTTTTGGGTGGATTTCATGGGCACTTTATGGGCCAAAATCGGCACTCTGGGCAATGCTGATTTTACCATAATATTAGATTATGGAAATACCGCCGATTTACGATGCTATGGATAGGATACCAAAGCGTAGGTTTAGTAAACTCTGTGTTGACGACGATTCCCTGTCCCGTTAGCCAGTTCGCAGCCTCCAGAGCGAAAGCCTTGAATTGAGCAGCACGATCGACGCCGGCCCTATCGCCTTCCGTATCGGCCAGATCGATGCTCTGGCCAAATGCCTGCTGGCCTCCGACACCTGCTATTCCGCAGAAATGCGCGCCGCACTCGCCCTCCACTGGCTCAGCCGTGCCTGGGAGCAATACCGCCAGGACCGGGCGATTACCCTCGGGGCCTCGCTGATCGGCGCCGAATGCATGGGCGAGCGTAACGCCTTCCTCGCCCTCTTCGAGCACGCCCTGCCAACCCCCGAAAAGGTGATCGCCGAGGCCATCCGGACAGTGCGCAAGATCGCAATCCTGCCGATGGCCAGCGAAGCCCGAGAGACCGAAACCATCGTCGCTGCCAGCCTTCCCGAACTCAGTGCCGTACTCGACGCGCTGGGTCACGCCAAGCTGCCCGGCGATCCACTCGAGCGGCTGCTTTCCCTCGTCGAGCGCTTCCGCTATTCGCGCGGGAACGAGCCCGATGCCCTGACGGCAACCGCCCGAACCCCGTGCTGGGCAATCAACCTGGCGGCGAGCGCGCGCGGGCATGCCTTTCGGCTGAGCGAGACCCCCCTCCCCTTCCCCGGCCTTGTCCAGCGCCGACTGTTCAGGGCCGACCGCGACCCCAGCCAGCGCCGCGCCCAAGCCCGCGAGAGTCTGCACGATGCACTCTATGCTACTGCCTGCGATATCGCCCGTTTCCCGCGCGGCGCCGATGTTTTTGCGCGCGAGTTTCCGAGCCAGCGTTCGAACTCGCGCCTCTATCATGCCTGGATGCTGCTGTTCGGCCTTGGCACCCTCACCCCCGCCCAACTTGCCCGCGCGCTTGGCGCGACCAAGGCCGGTGCTGCCAAACTCCTGCGCCAGCTGGAGGCAACACGCATGGCCTACGCTCAAGGCCCGTTCACGACCTTTGTCTGCGCCATTACGCCAACCCTGGCACTGCCAGATTGGCGGCATCAAGCAAGCTTCTAGACGGCCAGGCTGCCGTCGGCGGGAGAGGAAGACCCTCGTAGCGCGCGAATTCCGCCGCCAGCTCCCTTTCTTTCTCCTGGCGTTGGCGCACAGTGCCGTATGTGGCGATCAGCGCAAAGATGTCGCAGGTCCATTTGGATCTGGGCTTGGGGAGCTTGCAGGTCCGCAGACGCAATGCACCTCGAACCGGCGTTTCAATTCTACCTTCAGTCAGCGGCCTCTCGGCCAGTCTGGTTGCGATCATACGCTCAAAGCGGTGCGCGGCTTTCGTACGTGGGCTGTGCGCCAGCGCCAGCATGCCGATCCGTTCGCGCGCAAAATGGTACTGATTGGCTACGAACTGCTCCTGATAACGCTGGTATGGCGGCGCAAGCCCCACCCAATCGCTAGGGCGCATCAGGCAGTCGATCACTGTCTTGTTTCGCGCAAGCGCGGCAGAAGTCGGTTTGATTTTCCATTGAATTCTGCGAGATCGCATCACGGCATGCGCCAAGAACGCCTGCAATTGCCGCCCCGTGTCCTCCAATGGAAGGCTCCGCATGTCGGTGAGCGGCAACCCGTGCAGGCTGCATAGCCAGGTCGCCCGAAAAATCCATTCGCGGCGCACGATTATAGGCCCGCCAGCCAGATGCGCCTCGTAACAGCATAGCGCACAGACGTAATGGCGGTGCGCAGAGGGCAGGAGCGCCTCCGCCTCACACGCGAGAAAGGTCGCATTGATCTGCTCGGGATCGATTTCGACCGCCCATGCAAGCCGTTCCACCATCGCATCGCAGGCCGCATGCAGCGCCGGATCGAGACCGCCCTTCCCTCGCGCCAGGTCCAAGCGCGAAAGACCCGGCGCGATCTCCAGATGGCGGAACAATTGTGCCCGGCTCACCCGGTGGGCGGCGGTCAAGCGGCTCAACCACGAATCAAACGCTTCATCTCTGCGTGGCTTGATCGGGAACGCCAGCGTCTCAGGCTCAAGATTGGGCGACCACTTGGCGGCCATCAAGCTGAAGCCGGGAGCATCGCTGCTGCTGCGCGCAAATCTGCAAATTCAACACGCTGACGACCGTCGCGAGAGGCAATCTTATGGCCCCAATGCAAAAGCCGTTTGAAATTCCCTGTCACGCCATGGCTGGTGCGCCAGATGAATTCGGCCATCTCGGGCTCAGCGAAGCGTTCCGGCTCGATGATGCGCAATCCCCGCGCCAGCGCAAGGATCAGGCGCTGGGATGGCTCTCCAGGCGGCCAGAGCGGCAATCGCAGGACGATCGAGCGATAGGCCAGCTCGACGTCCTCGGCAAAGATGTCTGCGGCGATTTCGAGACCGGCGACAACCATAGACACATTGCCTTCGCTCATCAGAAACCGGAATGCATCGAGGGTGTCACGCCTCGCCCTGCCGCCCGCGGTGAGAATGGCGTGAACATTGTCGACCGCCACTAACCGCGTCCGCTGTCTGCCGAGCAATTCAACGACTTTCAGGTCGGCAATCCGGTGGATACTGGTGGTGATCGGCCAACCCTGCTTCCACAACAAGGTCAGGTTGATCTTGAGCGACGTCGGACTAGCTGGGATCACGGTCCTGAGGACGGGAGCATACCGGGCATCCCGCCACCCTTCAGGCTCTGGAAAGTCGCATTCGATACGCCGCTGGGCTTCGCGCAGGATCGATGTCTTCCCCATACCGGATTGACCCACGAGAATGACGCAGGGCGGCCGTTCATCAGGCTCGTCATGTGCGATATCAACCAGCGTTTCCACGGCAAAACGCGCTTCGTCGAAGTCGATCCAGAAAGCGGAACTGTGCGCTGACCTATCCCTCCATTTGAGCCACCCTTCATCGTGTAAGTCGGCCACCGATACCCAACTGGGTACATTGGAAACCTCCTGATTTGCCGGCTGAGCGGCGTGGGATACACCTTCCCTTTCCAGCCTTTTTCGCGCGTCTCGCAAGCCCCGCGTCCGGGATTTCGCGTTGAGAACTTCCTGCCTGTTGGCATGCACAAGCCGCGCAATTTCAGCCTGACCCCCAGCATGCTGGTAAACCACGCCGGAATGGCGCCGTGCAGCGACCGCAACATCCCATTCAGGCCTGGTCACGTTCGGATAATTGCCCACCGCAGCAGCAGCGACAAGAACTCCATCGATGACAGGATAGACCTCCTGGATAGTCCTGTCGTCGTAATGGATCATGACCTTGAGACCCAGGCGCGGCGCCAAACTTTCGTGCCAATAGCGAATATGATCAATCTTCACGCCGCCCGATTGAACGGTCCGCTCGACCCACGGCAGAAATCGGCGGGTTAGCTGCTCGATATCGACACCTGGCGGCGCCAGCGGCCCGTGGCTCTCGACACCCGTGGACCACATTTGCGCAGGTGCGACGCGACCCAGTCCTTCGTGAGGTGTATGATGATAGCGGCAAATCTCCCGGACCAACCACCGCTCGAATTCCTCAAGCGTCATCGCCGCGTCCGCTTCCGCATCATGGCCGTCTCGCGCCGTAACATTACCTCCGGTCGCCCCCGGAAGAAGCCGCATTCTACGCGTCATGGTGCCGATCAGACGCTCGATATGCGTGCCATAATGCGCCGGACCACGTGGGCGGACGTCCGGATCGATGCCATAAGTCTTGCAAGCGCTTCTAAAAACTTCCGCGCGATGAGATCCGGCGTGATCGGCATGCAACTTCCTGAAAAAACCATGCATTGGATATTCGATTTCGAGACCGAGACTCTCGAGCAACGGCTGTTTCGGCAACAGAGCATTGGCGATTGCCCGTCCGCATCGAAAAATCGAAGGTGCCCCAAAACTCACGTAGAAGCCGAGAATGCATCGGCTCCAGACGTCGATGAGCAAGGTCACCCACGGTCGGCCCAGAGCCATACGGTGTGTGCTGTCGACAAGTATGACGTCGGCGGGGGTGTGATCCATCTGGACCACATCGAGCAAACCATCGCTGTGGTATTCCCCCGGGTGCGCCTCGTGGGCGGTACGCCGTTTCGAACCCATGAAACGAGCCTTCTGCGGCTCGCTTATCTCCCCGATTATCCGCTCGATCGTTCGAAAACTTGGAACGATCCCGGGATCGAAGCCGTAGTCGCCATTATCGGCGATCAGCAAATAACGCACCTGCTGCGCCGCTTCCCGAACACTGAGCGGCACTTTCGTCAGAACGATTTCTTCAATGAGGCCATCGATCGCCACGAGGACCTCTGGCGGCGCTTGTCTACTTCCTGGCTTTGGACCGCGCGGCCGTGAGGCCAGGCTCTCGGCAATGGGCTTGCTGCGATAGCGCCGCGCCAACTCCCGAATTCGCCGCTCGCCCAAGCCAGTTTCCCGGGCAATGACAGAAACAACGTCGGCCGCCAGCGGCGCGTCCAGCGGAACCAATTTGCGGAAAGTTTGATAGAGGTCCGCGCCGCGCGTTAGCGCAGCTTCCGAATACGCTGCCATTCTTGGCGGTTTGCGTTCGATCATAGGGAAATTTCCCTCTCTTTCGGCCGCGCAGACTGTCGTTTGTTTTGACCACCGTTGAAAGCAGAATCTTTTGTGCGTCATATTTGACTGTCACTTTATCGCGAGAATATGACTTTAATTCAATAGTTTACACCCGATGTTGGAAACTTTGTCGCGTGACACCTGCTCGCGGAGATGACCCGCAGCCGCTGGACGCCGCTCGCCGACGCGGCGCTGGGCTGGAAAAAGCCTGTCTGGCGCTGCGCGATCCCGACAGCGCTGCCGCCGTCCGAAACCGCAAAGGCCGCGATCGACGAGGCCGCGGCCCTGGTCCGCGGCGCTCGAGCCGGCCCCCCTCCCCTTCACCGCTCTCGCCGCCCTCCACCGCGCCATCGGCCAGAGCCCGCGCTTCGCTCCCGCCGAGCGGACGACCGACACGATCGCGCTCGCGAACCGGCAAGTCGTGATCGAGCGGCCGCGCCCACCTTCCCCGCGCTGGGCGATCGAATGCGCCTTTGGTGCGCATCTCCAAGCCACCGGCGCCCATGGTGCGGCGCTGGCCGCTGAACGGTCTGATCCGCTCGACACGGTGCGCGCGGCCGACGTCGACGACAACCCGGCGCACGCCGCCATTGTTCAGGCCGAGGCGTTTGCGCGATGTCCTGGAGCACCTCTACAGCCTGGTCGCGAAAAGCCCGCGACACGCGCCAGGCGCTGGCCGATCGCTACCGTGCGAAGCGGGCGAATTCGCGCGTGCCCCAGCTCTATGGCCTCCTCGCCAGCTTCGGTCCGCTGCGGTCGTCGCAGATCGAGGCAGTGCTGGGCGTCACCCGCCTTGGGGTCCGGAAAAATGCTGGAGGCCTTGTCGGAAGCCGGCGACCTGGCCATCGAAACCGTTTCGGGCGTCAAGCTCTACTCGGTCACGCGCGGCGACCTCCGTTCCCCCACCGCCCTGGCCGACGAACCGAGCCAGTTTTTCCAGCGAGGCGATCGAGGACTATGATGCCGCCCTCGCCAAGATCGACGCCTTGCTGGCACGCTATGACGATCAGTCGGACCCAGGCCTGAAAACCAGGCAAAAATTTTGCCCCCTGCAAATGCCCCTTACAGCGCCAAAACGGGCGTAGGCCAGCCCGACTTACGGCAGCGACCCCAAATCGCGCTGTACGGCTTCTGAGGGCGATTTTGCCAACCGAGGCCGCCCGGCCCGCGATCATTCGTCCATTTTTGCGCCGATGCGCTGTTTCATCGAGCGATAGAAGCCATAATTGTCTCCAGGCCCCGCGGGGCGACCGAGCGGCTCGCCCCGCGCTTCCGCGCGCTGGGCAATGGACAGATAGGTTTGCAACAGCATCGGCAAATCGGGTTCCCAGCGGCGGCCGCGCCTGGCCTGTCGAGCCGCCTCGATATCGATTCCCTCGACCCTCGGCTGCGGGCGCCGGAAGAACCCCTCCCCTCCTTCGCAAGCTCGCTCCGGCTGAGCGCGACAAAGCGCTCGAAGCGCCGCGCCGGTTGCGCTCCGCTGCTGTGC
>NZ_CAKLBX010000004.1 GCF_920987055.1 Novosphingobium sp. CECT 9465 | reverse complement strand
ATCTGCAAGACGCCAGCGTTGGACAAGAAGGTGCCGGCACGGCGCTCGTAGAGCGCGCGGAGCTGGTGAACGTCTTGCAGGATCGGCCAGAGCTGGATGCCGTAGCCGGCCATGAGGCCCATAGCGCGCTCGACGGGTTCGAGGCGGCCGAGGGCGGCGAACTCATCGAGCAGGAACAGGACGGGGCGGGCGGGGGAGGCCGGCGCGCGCGCCAGATCGGTCAACCCTTGCGCCAGCATCAGGCGCAGCCACCGGGCATAGGTGGCGAGCCGATCGGGCGGCAGCACCAGATAGACGGTTGTGGGCTGCGTCTTCACATCGGCGAAGGTGAAATCCGAGCGGCCCAGCACGGCCGACATGCGCGGGGAATCGAGAAAATGGGTATGGCGCTGCGCGGCCGACAGCACGCCGGCCGCTTCGCGGTCGGACTTGCCCAGGTGGCGGTTGGCGGCACGCGCGATCAGGCCCCGCGCCTGCGTGCTGCGCGACATTTCCCGCAGCATCCTTTGGGAATTATCAGGCGCGAAGGTGAGGCAGTCGCGCAGGGCTTCCAGCGTGTAGTCCTGGCCTTGCGCTTGCGGGTCACAGGCCACCCACAAGAGGATACCGGCGATCAGCGCCTTGGCTTCCTCGTTCCAATGCGCCTCGCCAGCTTCGCCGGGAGCGTCATAGACCAGCGCGTCGGCCAGCGTCATGGCGTCGTCGGCGAGATCGAGGCCGGCAGGGTCGAGGCGATCGAGCGGGTTGAACGCGGCTGAGGGGATGCCCGTCACCCCGAAGGGATCGAGGACATGGACCGGGCCGAACTTCGCGCGATAGCGGGCGGTGATGCGGGCATTCTCGCCCTTGGGGTCGATGCAGATGACCGAACCGGGATAGTCGAGCAGATTGGGAATGATGGTCCCCACGCCCTTGCCGGTGCGCGTCGGCGCGATCGTCAGCAGATGGGCGGGACCGGCGTAGCGCAGCAGCTTGCCCGATTTGCGATCACGGCCGATCAGCAGGTCTTCGCCATTTTGGGCGAGCGGGCGCGTCTCGCGATCGGTGGCGAAGCGGGCCGAACCGTGGGTGTCATCGCCGGCAGGACCGCCATAGCGCAGGATCAGCGGTTGGAAGAGGGCGCGCAGCGTGACGAGGATGATGACCAGGCTCGTCAGCATCATTACGATTTGGTAGATGTTGGAATCGCGGGGCAGGCCGAGCAGCTTGCCGAGGATCAGCGGCACGCCGAGGCCCAGCACCAGGCCGGTGATGAGGAACAGGACCACCACGCCGAACAGGTGGCGGATCAGCGCGACCGGACTGGTGACGAGGGCCGTGATCGCCCATATCGGCTGTTCGCGCGCGATACGGGCGAGGTTGCGAAGCGCACGGCCGAGCTGGCGGAACCATTCCATCGCCGCTTACCCGTCCGCCCGGATCGTCGCCGGCGAGATCGCTAGCGCCGGGTCGGCGTCGGGATGATCGAGCAGCTTGAGAACGATCGCGGTGGCTAGGGGAGGGGGGACAGCTTCTGCGCGCAGCATGTCGAACAGGGCGTGTTCGTCGGCGTCGAGGTCCATGCCTTCGATCGCGAGATTGGCGCGGGCTTCGGCATCGCCTTCGCGCCACAGAGCGATTTCGGCGGGGGTGCCGCGGACATAATCGAGCGCGCGGACCTCTGCCCGGATCGCTTCGACATCGAGCCTGGTCATGGTGCGTCACTCCCTTCCGCTTCCGCGTCGAACGCGCGTTTGCCGCGCCGCTTCCACAGCGTCAGCATGTTGTCGGCATCCTCGCCCTGGGCGCGCGCGGCGAGATCGAGCATCGCGCCGTAGAGGGTCGCGCGATCATCGTCGGTCAGATCGACGAGGCCGGCTTTGTGGACGAGGCCGCCCAGCTCGATCAGGTGGCGGGTGCGTTCCCTGCGTTGCACAACCCATCCTCTCGTATCGGCGCGGCGCGCGGCGGCTTCAACCCTGCGCCTCGCCTGTGCCAGTTTCGTTTCCGCTTTCCGCGTTGCCAGCAGCGCGTCGCGAACCCTTGCGCCCGCGTCCTTGAAAGAAGGCCGCGCCTTTCGAGCGCCACGCCTCCTTTTCTTCCGTGCTGGCGGATGCGACGGCAGCGAGCAGCGCGCCCGCCAGCACATCGAGATCGAGCGCATCGGCCCCGGTGGTGGTGACGAGTTCGCCGAGCTGCTGGACCTTCCTGGCCTTCAATGTCCTGGCCTTGTCGCCGAGCGCTTTCAGCTCCGCGTCATAGTCCCGCACCTTGCGCATCATCCTCTCCCTCGCGCCCATCAACAGGAACCGCAGCGTAGCATGATCGGCGTGATAGGGTAGCGCGTCCGGCAGAAAATACGGCGAAGTCAATCATGCGAACGGCAGAGAGTGTGAGTGCGCGCTTATACGTCGTTGCCGACGTGCGCTCAGAAGTGCAATAAGCAGGGTGTCATGGCGATCTACCATTTCTCGGCCAAGGTTGTGAGTCGCGCCAACGGATCGAGCGCGGTTGCAAGCGCGGCCTATCGTGCAGCGGAACGGCTGCACGATGATAGACTCGGGCGCGACCATGATTTCTCGAATAAGGCAGGCGTCGTCCATTCGGAAATCATACTGCCCGAAGGCGCACCGGAGCGTTTAAACGACCGCGCTTGCCTGTGGAATGAAGTCGAGGCCGGCGAGAAGCGCAAGGACGCGCAGTTGGCGCGCGAAGTCGAGTTCGCGATCCCGCGCGAGATGAACACGGCTCAGGGCGTGAGCCTCGCCCGCGATTTCGTCGAAAAGCAGTTTGTCGATCGGGGCATGGTCGCGGACCTCAATGTGCATTGGGACAGGGGCAAGGACGGCGAGCCCAAGCCGCACGCGCATGTCATGCTGTCGATGCGCGAGGTTGGCCCCGAGGGCTTCGGGCAGAAGGTGCGCGAGTGGAACAGCAATGCGCTCCTGAAGGAGTGGCGCGAGGCGTGGGCCGATCATGTCAACGAGCGGTTGGCCCAGCTGGATATTGATGCCCGCATAGATCATCGCACGTTGGAGGCGCAGGGCATTGACCTTGAGCCGCAACACAAGATCGGACCGGCTGCGTCGCGGATGCCCGAACAAGGGCTTGAGGCCGAGCGGGCCGAGGACCATGCCCGGATCGCGCGCGAGAATGGCGAGAAGATCATTGCGCGGCCCGAGATCGCGCTGGACGCGATCACCCGGCAGCAGGCGACGTTCACGCGGCGCGACCTGGCGCAGTTCGCGTTCCGGCACAGCGACGGCAAGGATCAGTTCGACCAGGTGATGAGCGCGGTGCGGACCTCGCCCGAGCTGGTGGGGCTGGGCAAGGACGGGCGCGGCGAGGACCGCTTTACCTCCCGCGATATGATCGACACCGAGCAGCGGTTGGAACACGCCGCCGATCGTCTTGCCGACAAGGCGAGGCATGGTCTCCCGGCAGCGTCGCTGCAAAGGGGGCTGGACGCCGCCGGGAGTGAGGGCCTGGTGCTCGGGGGAGAGCAGCAAGCTGCGCTGGCGCATATAACCGGCGAGAAGGATATTGCCATCGTGGTCGGCTACGCCGGCACCGGCAAATCCGCCATGCTGGGGGTCGCGCGCGACGAATGGGAGCGCGCTGGCTACCAGGTGCGCGGCGCGGCGCTGTCGGGGATCGCGGCGGAGAGCCTGGAAGGCGGATCGGGCATCGCCTCGCGCACGATCGCCAGTCTCGAATATCAGTGGGACCAGGGCCGGGAGCTGCTAGGTCCGCGCGACGTGCTGGTGATCGACGAGGCCGGCATGATCGGCACGCGCCAGATGGAGCGGGTGCTGTCGGCGGCCGAGCGGGCGGGCGCGAAGGTGGTGCTGGTCGGCGATCCTGAGCAGTTGCAGGCGATCGAGGCGGGCGCGGCGTTTCGCGCGCTGGCCGAGCGGCATGGGGCGGCCGAGATCAGCGAGGTTCGCCGGCAGCATGAGGACTGGCAGAAAGACGCCACGCGGGCGCTGGCGACGGGCAGGACCGGCAAGGCCGTCCATGCCTATGAGGCGCATGGCATGGTGCAGGCGGCGGACACGCGCGAGCAGGCCCGGGCCGAGCTGGTCGACCGATGGGACGCGCAGCGCAGCGCCGATCCGGACAAGACCCGGATCATCCTCACCCATACCAATGCGGAGGTGCGTGACCTGAACCTGGCCGCGCGCGATCGGCTGCGCGCGTCGGGCGAATTGGGCGACGACGTGCGCGTGTCGGCCGAGCGCGGCGCGCGGGAGTTCGCCAGCGGCGACCGCATCATGTTCCTCAAGAACGAGCGCGGGCTTGGCGTGAAGAACGGTTTGCTGGGCAAGGTCGAGCGGGTGTCGCCCGACAGCATGGCGGTGCGGCTCGACGATGGCCGATCGGTGGCGTTCGACCTCAAGGACTATGCCCATGTCGATCATGGCTATGCTGCCACCATCCACAAATCGCAGGGGGTGACTGTCGATCAGGCGCATGTGCTGGCGACGCCGGGGATGGACCGCCATTCGGCCTATGTGGCGCTGTCGCGGCATCGCGAGGGCGTGCAGCTCCATTATGGCCGCGACGACTTCGCCGACACCGGCAAGCTTGTCCGCACGCTGGGCCGCGAGCGGGCGAAGGATATGGCGTCCGACTATCCGATGTTCCGCGACCGCGACGCCGAGGCGCAATCGTTCGCCGATCGGCGCGGGCTGTCGGGTGAGATCCGCGTTGCGGATGCGCCCGAGCGGAAGGGCGTGGAGATCCTCGCGCCGAGCGCGGGAACTTCACGCCAGATGGGCGACGACCGCGGCGCTGGCGAGGCGAAGGCCGCGGGCGAGGGGCGGCCGCGGCGGGGTATGTTCGACAATTTCCGGCCCGCACCCGAGCGGCCAGCGCCGGCGACCAATCGCGGCCAGGGCGAGAGGCCCAAGCGCGGCATGTTCGACGGGTTGAAGCTGTCGGCCGAGCCGGCGAAGGGCGCGGAGCGCACGCCGGCGTTGCCGGATCGCGGCCAGGATCGGACATTCGCGCGCGCGGTCGAGCGGACCTCGCGTTCGGCCGAGGCGATGTTGCAGGCCCGCGCATCGGGCGGGCCGGTGTTGGAACATCAGAAAGTCGCGCTCGAGCGCGCGACCGAGGCGCTTGACCAGATCAGGCCAGGAGCTTCGCGCGACCTCGCATCGGCGATGCAGCGCGATCCGGCCTTGCTGCGCGACGCGGCGGCGGGACGCAGCGGCCCGATGATCGAAGCGATGGCGCAGGAAGCTCGCGTGCGCACCGATCCGAACTTGCGCGCCGATCGGTTTGTGGAACGCTGGCAACAGCTCTCCCAGGACCGAGACCGCCTCTATCGCGCCGGCGACATGACGGGCCGCGAGAAGGCGGGCAAGGAAATGGCGGGCATGGCGAAAAGCCTTGAGCGCGATCCACAGGTGGAATCGATCCTGCGTAATCGCACCCGCGAGCTGGGGCTTGAGATCGGCATGGAGCGCAGCCCGCAGATGGGCGGCGGCGAGCTGGGCCGCCAGTTGACGCATGAGCTGGGAATCGGCCGCGACCGTGGACTTAGCCGGTAGGGAGAGAAACAAACATGGACGAGGACGAGTATCGCGAACCCCATGCCGGCGACGATCCAGTGGCCGCGTTCGAGCGGTTGCGCGGCGAGGTGTCGTTGCTGCGTCATGCGGTCGAAGGGCTGACCGCCGCGCGCGAGTCCATCGACATTCCCGATTATCAGCCGACGCTTGAGCGTACCGAAAAGGTGCTGGGGGTTCTGGCCCAGCAGATCGCCGCGATGCGGAAAAGCCCTGCCCTGTCGATGGACCCGGCGCATATGGCGGGCGAGATCGCGACGGCGGCGATCGGCGCGCGCCGCGAGGACCAGCGTCTTATCACCGAGGCGCGCACGGCGCTGGACCAGGCCGCGCGTGAGATCGGGAGCCGGCTTGCTTCCGCGCGGCGCGGCGACGAGCAGAATCGCTGGCTATATCTGTTCGGCGGTGGCGGCCTGGTGCTGGGGCTGTTGTTCTATGCCGCGTTGGCGGGGCCGATCGCGCGTCTGACGCCCGATAGCTGGCTATGGCCTGAAGGCGTGGCGACGCGCGTTTTGGACGCGCCGACGCAATGGGAGGGGGGGCAGCGGTTGATGCGGGCCGCTGCGCCGGAGCGCTGGGAGGCGATCGTCGCGACCGACAAGCTGTTGCGCGACAATCGCGAGACGATCGAGACGTGCCGCAAGTCGGCGACGAAGGCAAAGAAGCCGGTGCGCTGCACGATCGAGGTCAAGCCGGCGACAGAATAAGGGTGGATCCCGAGCATGATCGGGGTTGCGCGGGGCGGTAATGTCACGGTACAGGGCCGACCCCGCAGCGCAGGCACTTCGATGCCGCTCATAGGTGCACTCCCGGCAGCCGGGCCGACGAGGGAAAAAGCGCCGTCAGGCGCCAGCGTAGGGGCATCAGCGTGGCAAAGGTGAGCCCCCATACCCAAGCTGCCAGCGCGAGCGGCAAGGGTGTCGTGCGCGATTGTCCTTTGATTTAGCGAGAGAAGGCGCGCTGCACAATTAAAATGCCCCGTATGTAGTGAGTCCCATCTCGTCAACTGCCAATGATTAGACCTCTGGTCGCGCATCGTCTGGCAGGCTTGGACGAATCCTATAAGGATCGGCGCACGGCTTTACGATGAAGCAATCATTCCTAAGCGTCGTTAACCATCCTCTAACGCATGCGATGCGATTATACAGCTATGCTAGAGGTCGCACCGGGGTGAACATGAGCAGCATCTTCAACGACGTCATGGCCGTGCGAAGCGCCATCCTCGACAGGAATGCGGCGCTTCGAAATGTAGCAAGCAGCGCGGGTTCTGTTGGTAGCCCCGGGGGTGCGGGAGCAAAATTCGAAGCAGCGATGGATACCGTGCTTGGAAAGGCGGACGGTGCAGACTCGCTTGCAGGGCCTGGCTCAAACCAAAGGATTTTGGGGACTGAACGTACGGAACCAGGCGGCTTTACCTCTACACTGCAAACACAGATTCAAAAGATTAATGAAATCAACGCTCGCGCCGGCCAGTTGACAGTCGCCTATGAGCGCGGCGAAGAGGTCGATATTGCAAAGGTCATGCTCGCGCGGCAGGAGTCGTCGATCGCGTTCGAGGCGACGCTGCAAGTTCGCAATAAGTTGCTTTCCGCGTATAAGGACATCATGAGCATGCCGGTCTAGCGCAATCTTGTCCACCGTATCATTGTGAGCAAGTCAAATAAGCACCGTATCAGCTATGATGGGTTCAGTTCGGCATCGAAGGGTATGTTATGAGAAGATCGAGGGCGATTATCGCGGCCATGTTTCTGTTACCCCTAGCCGTAACGGCTTGTGGCAGCAGCGAGAAAACGTCGGACATCTCCGAGGATCAGATGAACCATTATGCCGGCATAGCGGAGCACGATCACCCGACGAATTCGACCAGCGCGACACCGCAGTCGGCTACGTCGAATCCAGCGAAGAAGCAGTAGCGGCCATAGACCGATCAGGAGCCTTTCGGCTTGCGACCGCTATTGTGCATGCTGACGATTTTCCAGCTATTTCCCTCGCGCGTTAAGACGCTGGTCGCGACGCCAATACGCTCGGCTACGGCTCCGTTCTTGGGTTCGATTCGATAGCGGTAGGTCTCGGTAGCGAGTGCAACCGGTCCCTCAAAGCGAACGCTGACCTTGTAGTCGGAAAATGTGAACGACTTGAACGCCGCCAGCTCTGGCCCAAGATGATGGGCGAGGTAGGTGGCGTAGCTTCCCTCGGAGCCACCCGTTTCGAATATCTGCGAGTCGGCCGCGAAGAATCGCTCTGTCCCCTTCGCATCGAGCTTCTCGATCGCGGCCTTGTACTGCGACAGCACCGCCTCCACGGCCCTTGTATCCGCGACGCGCGCAGGCTGCGCGGTGACTGCGATCGGCGTCGCCAGCGATGTGGCTACTGCCACCCTCAATGCCAAAATCATGTTTTCCCCCTTGAGAACGCCAGATGGTTGAGGCCGCCATGTATGAAGGTGCCCATGGCCAGCGTGCCGCCGAGCATGGCGGTTCCGCGCATCACGTCGCGCCGGTTCAGATTGCGGCTCATGCCGTTCCTTCACTCCGATCTATGCTTGCAGCCGGGGAGACGCCGCCGACATTACCCCATATTACGCATGAACCAGTCCACCCCCTCATGCGCGATCGAGAATATCCAACAATTTTTTGCGTGCGCGCCGAAGCCGCGTCTCCACGGCCTTGCCACTGATCCCCAGCGCGGCGGCGGTTTCCTTTTGGGACAAGCCCTCCACGGTCCGCAGCAAGATCGTCTCCTTGAGCGTGGCCGGCAGCTGGGACACCGCGCGCGAAAGCCGGACTAGTTCCGCGCGGTCGAAGGTTACCGCGTCGGCGCCTGGCGCCTCATCCCACTCACTTTCCATCGTCTCGGGCGGCAGCGAAGAAGCGAACGATAATATCTGGCGTATGCGCCGCCGCCGATGCCAGTCGCGGCTCTTGTTGATCGCCACGCGGGCCAGCCACGCAGCGAGCGGCCGATCTCCGTCATATCTTGGCAGGTTCTGAAAGGCGGACGCGAAGCATTCCTGAGTGAGGTCAAGCGCCTCTTCGGCATCGCCGATATGTGCACGGATCAGGCGGTAAACCGGCCCCTTGTGCCGGCGCATGATCTCGGCGAAGGCGGCCTGACGTCCAGCGAGCGTCAAGGCGGCGAGTTCGCCGTCCGTGCAGGCCGAAAGTTCAAGACTCACCGCGCGTCTGCGGTCAGCGCCTTCACCACCGCGCGGTCGAACGTCCTCGCCTGGTCAGGCCGCAGGATCTGCCGCATCGCGAACATATGGTTCAACGTCTCCTTTTGGAGCTCGCCCATCGAGCCGTGCGAACGATCGACAGCGGCCGCGACCTGCGGCCCATTGCCATGCTCGACTTCGATGGCGTCGGCGAGCCGCGCGTTGTCGGCCCTGAGTTCCAGCTCCAAGGCACGCCTTCGGACGGCGAAGCGAGACTCCAGCGTCTGGAGTTTGGTCCGTTGAGCCTCGTCCAACTCAAGCCCGTCGTGGAGCAATCTGTGAAGCTCCACGCCTGGGGTCGTCGACGAAGGAAACACTTCGCGTCCAGCCCACACGCCTGCGACCGCTGCTGTGAACGCGATGGCCGCGATCAGCATCGTTCTCCGGGCGCTGCCCGTCACTGGAGCGCCAGCAAGGTCGAAGGCGCTAGCGGCGCGGCAGGCCCGAAAGGCGTCAGCGTCGGCATCTGCGCAGGCGCCGCTGCGGACGACAATCCGCCGCCCACCACTCCCAAGGCGACCGCGCCTACCGCTGCCAGCATGCCAGCCCGCAGTGTCACTCCGCTGCCCGCGCGCTGCTCCGCCGCGATTAATCGCATGACATCCCCTTCCAGTTCAGCGAGCCGGGGATGAAGCGGCTGCTCGGCAAGGCGGCGCAACGCGCTGTCTAAATCCATATCCATGTTCCTTCCTCCGTCTTGCTCACATCCATTACGCACGGCCGGCGAACACCCCTCGAATCCGACGTGAACGAATACCCCGAAGCGCGAACGCCCCCGAGCGCCGCGGCGCACTCTTCCATTGCATCCAATCGTTCACAGCTCGCACGCAGGCCGGCGATCCACGCGTCCCGCTGTTTTCAAGTTCCTGATTCACCTCTGTTGGCAGGCCGAGCACAGCTACGGCGGCAACCATGGTGTTTATTAGGTTAATTGAGGATGGTGACTATTACGTGCGTGGCGGATGCGGGTAACGGCATGGCCGTGCATATGTCGACGTTTGTCGCGACCAGATAGCGCGATTGGCAACAAGCCGCCGATATTGCTCGTGAGCCGGGCAGCGGCACATGACCATTCCGCTGTCCGCAGGAGTTGGGTGACGGCAAGCGGAATGGTCCAAGAACGGGCAGCGGCGATAGATCGACACTATCGTCTTCTGGAGGAAATGGAGGGGCCATGTCTGTGTCTGCCCCCCCGCCGAGGAGGCGGTTTAGTGCGTGCTGAACAACTACGGTGAAAGCATCCAGCACCAAAGGAAAAGCCTTTGTCTAAAAGCTCATTCTAACCGTCGCTCGCGCGGTTGTCGGCGCACCGGGCATGATGTTGTTATCGTTGTAGGCGGACGAGAAATAATTGCTGTCGAGGAGGTTCTCGACGTTGATTTGCGCCTCGATGTGGGGGGTGAGCTTGAAGAACGCGGCGGCATCGACGCGGGTGAACGCAGGCAGGACGGCGGCATTGCTGACGGAGGTGAAGCTTTTTGTCTGGTGGTAGACGCCGACCCCGGCTCCCAAGCGAGGGGTGAAGTCGTAGCGGGTCCAGAGCGAAGCCTGCTGCTTGGGCACAAGCGGGACCTCGCGGCCGGCAGGAGCCGCACTCGTTGTCTTGCGGATTTTTGCGTCCTGCAGCGTGTAGCCGGCGCTGATTTGCCATTGGGGTGTGATCGCGCCGTTGAGGCCGATCTCAAGCCCTTTGCTGCGCTGCGCGCCCGTTAGCACCGTCCGCGTGGCGTCGTTGGGGTCGGTCGCGCGGGTGTTGGTGCGATCGAGCCGGTAGACGGCAGCGGTCAGGTTAAGCGTTGGGGAAACATCCCATTTGAGGCCGACTTCGTAATTGTCGAACTTCTCTGGTTCCAGCGCGGCGGTTGTTATGTCGAGCGATGAAAACTGATCGCCCGATTGCGGCAGGAAGGACCGGCTATAGCTGGCGTAGATCGAGACGGGTTGCACCGGCTTCAGCACTACCCCAAGGCGGGGAGACCAGAGGGTGTCGGTCCGGCTATAGCTCCGCCCGGCGACGAGATCATCGATGCTGAGCTTGAAGCGGTCGCGGCGAACGCCGCCGATGACATCGACATGTTCGCCGATCGAGATCTGGTCCTGCACATAGAAGGCCGTGGCGTCGGCATTTGTCCGGATAGACCGGTAGCCGGTGTTGGCGGTGGTGCGCAGCGTGACTGGCGGCACCGTGATTCGGTCAGCCAACGCGACAAAGACGCGCCGCCCTCCATTGACGATATCACCACTTCCGAAAAAGCCATTGATCCGCTGGTTGCGCGTGCGCTGATCGCCATATTCGAAGCCGGCGAGCAGCACGTGGCGGACGGGGCCGGTGGTGACGGTCCAGACGAGATCGTTCTGGTTGAGCAGGTTCTTGCGCGTCGTGGGATCGCTATATGCCTCGAGGCCGACGCTCTGGACGGCGCCGCGCGGGGTGGCCGGGGTTACCGCGAAAGTGTTTCGATAGAGCTTGTCATAATCTCCGTAGAGGACGCGACTGGTTACGGTCAGGTTGTCGCTAAACCGATGCTCGATGCGCCCGCTTAGGACCTTAGCCTCGAAATCGCTGACGTTGAATCCCGGCACACCAAAAAAGGTATCGCGAAAACCGGTAAGGGGGCGTGACGGGCTGGTCAGAGAGCCTTGGGCAGCCGAGGGAACGCCTCGATCGATCGTGCGCTTGTCATTGTTGTATTCGAAGCCCAGGTCGATCCGTGTGGTGCCGCCTAGCGATACGGCAAAGGTCGGATTGATCGCGAGCCGGCGTCCGTCGTAGAAGTCCCGGTTGCTGTTGAACTCCTCATAGACGGCGTTCAGTCGAGCCGAGGCGGACTGGCTGATCGGTTGGTTGATGTCGGTGTCGATATACCATGCGCCATATGTATCCGCCGAACCGCTGCTACTGATGAAGGCGTTGGCACCGGGGCGCTTGGTGACGCGGTTGACGATCCCACCCCCACCACCGCGGCCGAAGATCATTGCGTTGGGACCTTTCAGGACCTCGATCCGCTCTGCGTTGTAGAGGCCGCGGTAATATTGCACGTCGTCACGCAGGCCATCGACAAAGAAGTCTGCGGTGCTGTTGTTGCCGCGCAGAATGATCTGATCGCGGTGACCCTCACCCTGAGATATCACCGCGCCGGGGACATAGCGAAGCACGTCGGCGATCGAGCGCATAGCTTGATCGTCAATCTGCGCCTCGGTGATGATCGATGCCGCCTGTGGAACGTCCTTGAGACTGGTCGGAGTGCGGGTGGCGGTGCTGGTCGCATCGACCTGGTAGCCGTCCCGGACGCCGGTGACGATGATTGTTTGGCGTGCGTCCGTAGCCGGGGGAGCTGGCTGGTCCTGGGCCGCTGCGGGCACGGCCATTAATCCAAGGCCTAACGCGCCGCTCAATGTACTTTTTTTCATTTCACCCCCTTGCGAATCGTTCTCAATCTGTGCGCCGCCCTATGATATATGCAACTGCTTCGCAATAGCCGATGTCTGACTTGAAAGTGCGTGATGAAGGTAATGGTGCGCATCGACCCCCTAAGTTGGAGACGCCGAACGGTGTGCCGCCAGATCGGTGAGCAAGCCCTGCCGTCGCTCACCAGATTAGGGGGCGAGTTCGGGATCTCGGCGCCTGCGGTGGTCGTTTCGCTAGCGTCGCGCTTCTATATGTGATAATGTCCTTTATCACACACTCTAGGGACCATGATCGCATGACCGGGACGGCCGCCACGACACCCCCGCAACGTCGCCCCGTCATCCGGGCCGTCAGTTTCGATGAGGCCGGCGCGGCGATCGGCAGCTTGCTGCCGATCGCGCGGCCGCCCACACGCGCGGCCGAAACCGGCGCATCCGGCAAGGTCGCGGATTTCCTGCTGGCCTGGTGGAACGGCGACGAGTGCGGGCATTTCCCGATCATCCACTTGTGCAACGTCGATGCCGTCGATGCCGTCATTGCCGAGGATATGCTTACGGTCATGGCCTATCTGGCGCAGGAGTCGACCACCTACGCCGATGCCTGGGGCTACCGCGACGCGATGGGCGACCTTTGGGTGCGCTATCGCGGCGACCCCGCAGAGAGCGTTTAAACGCCTCCGAAGATCCACCGCAAAAAGGGATGCCGGCATGATCGAAAATGACGACGAGGCTTTTGCCGACAACTACGCCGAGCGCGACCAAGCCAAGGCGCTGTGCGAGCAGGCGCGCGCGGGCGGGTTGCGTTTCGAGGCGTATCTACCCGGCGACATGGCCGATTGGCTGTTGGCGCAGGTCGAGCGGGGCCATTTCGTTGATCCGTCCGAGGCGGTGTTCGCGATCGTCAAGAACTTTATCGACATGGAGCCGCACCGCGATTTGCGCGACGAGCTGCTACGCCGGATATTAGACGAGTCGGTTGCGCGCGGGCTTGAGGACGTGAAGGCGGGCCGCGTTCGTCCCGCTGATGAGATGTTTGACGAATTGCGCCGGGAGCTGGCGAAGCCTCGCCCCGAGCCGGCCCGTTGGCAGAAGATCGCACGATGAACCAGCTCGCCCCCCTGCCCTCGCCGGCGCTGGCGTTGCCGGCCTTGATCGCGGCGGCCGACGACGCCACGCGGCTGCGCTTCCTTGAGTTCTTCGCCGTCACCATTCGCAACCCGCATACGCGCCGCGCCTATATGCGCGCGGCCGGCGACTTCCTGGCCTGGTGTGAGGCGCGCGGCGTCGCCTCGCTTGAGGCCGTGCAACCGCTCCACGTCGCGGCCTGGGTCGAGGCGCTGGGGCGCGAGCTGGCCGCGCCCAGCGTCAAGCAGCAGCTCGCCGGCGTGCGCCACCTGTTCGACTGGCTGGTGACGGGCCATATCGTGCCGGTGAACCCTGCCGGATCGGTGCGCGGGCCGGCGCATAGCCAGCGGCGCGGCAAGACGCCGGTGCTGGCCCCGGACGAGGCGCGGCGGTTGCTCGACAGCATCGACGTGACCACCCATGCGGGCCTGCGCGACCGCGCCCTGATCGGGTTGATGGTCTATAGTTTCGCGCGGATCGGCGCGGCGCTAGCGATGCGGGTCGAGGACGTGTTCATGCAGAACAGGCGGCTATGGGTCCGACTGCACGAGAAAGGCGGCAAGCGCCATGAAATGCCCTGCCATCACAATCTAGAGGATTATCTGACCGCCTATATCGACGGGTGCGCGCTGCGTGAGGATCGCAAGGGATCGCTGTTCCGCACGATCGCACGCGGGACTAAGCGACTAAGCGATACCCCCCTGCCCCAAGCCAATGCCTTCGCGATGGTGCGCCGGCGCGCAGGCGCGGCCGAGATCGGGACGGCGATCGGCAACCATTCGTTCCGCGCGACCGGAATCACCACCTATCTGAAAAACGGCGGCACGTTGGAGACGGCCGCGACGATGGCGAACCACAGCTCTACCCGCACGACCCAGCTCTATGACCGCCGGCCCGATGACGTGACGCTGGACGAGGTGGAGCGGGTGTTGATCTAGGCGGCGATCGCTGGCGCACATCCCCAGCGCCCGCCCTGCCAATGGAACCCTACCTGCTGCGCGTTGCTGATCGCGGGCGGCTCGCCCTTGTGCCAGAAACCGAGCATCTTGCCCCGATCGTCCAGATGAGCGTCGGCGACGATCGCGCGCGCGGCCTGGATGAATTGCCCATGCCCGAACACATAGACCAGCGAAGCGGCCGGCATGGCGGCGAGGCGGGCAAGCGCCGCCTCGCAGCGCCGGAGCAGATTGGCGAAGCTCTCCGCCCCCTCCCCGTCGCAATAATCAGGATCGGCCTCGCTCCAATAGCGTTCGAGGTGCGGCATCCGCTCGGCGCTGCGCGTGCCGTTCCAGCGCGCCGGTTGCAGATAGGTGAACTCTTCTATCGGCCAGACTTCGACCGGGACGCCGGGGAAGCGCGCGATCGTCGGCGCGGCCGTCTGCCGGGTGCGGGTATAGGGCGACGTGACGATGAGCGCGGGCGCTTGCGTCCAGCTCGCCGCGACCTGGCGCGCTTGTTCGTGGCCGTGCTCCGTCAGCTCGATCGTCGCGAGATCGCGACACGGCACGCCGGCGTTGCCTGTAGATTCGCCGTGGCGGATGAAGATCGCCCGCATATGCGTCATCTATCCGAATACCTCGCTATGCGAGCCAAGGCGCGCGAGGCGCAGCGTTTCGTCGTCGGGCTTGGCGTAGATCAGCACCAGATCGGGCTTGACGTGGCAATCGCGGTAGCCCGCCCAATCGCCGCTCAGATCATGGTCGCGGTATTTGGGATCAAGCGGCGTGTCGGTCGCGAGCGCGGCCAGGACGGGCAGAAGATCGGCATCGAGGGTCGCTCGATGTCGGCCCTTTGATTCCCGCTTGTAGTCGCGCTTGAACCGGGTCGAACGATCAATCGTCCGCATGGAGGTCCGCCATCAGCGCATCGACGCTGGCAAACTTGGTCCCCTTCCCCGCCGCCAGCTCTGCCATTGCCTCGCGTGTCGCGGCGTTCGGAACCTTGACCTCGAAAGGCAAGCGCCGTTCGTCGGCGATACGCAGCATCAGCAGCCGGATAGCGTCGGAGATCGAAAGGCCCATCGCGCCCAGCGCGGCGGTGGCGCGTTCCTTCGTCGTATTGTCGATCCTGGCGCGGACATAGGTGTCGGAAACAGCCATTGGGATTTCCTTCTGAAAACGTAGTCCCAATGTAGTCACAAAATCTGATTTTGGCAATGGGTGCGGTGATTATGCGCCTGCCGCTGGCGCGGCACCGTGGCTCTAGTCGCTCACGCTCCCCAAGCCCGCAAGCGGTCTTGGCCCAAGGTAACGATCCACATGGCGGAAGCGAGATCGCTGCGCGGATCTCGCGCAGCAGTGCCGGGGGAAAGGCGGTCCCGGCCGCCTCTCCCCCGCAACGGCAATCAGCGGGACCGTGGCTCACTCGGCTGCGCCTCCCTGCGCCGCGCACCACTCCCGCAGATTCCCGCTGCCCCCCTCTCTCGCCGGCGTTCTTGGGCGTCCGTGTTCCGGCCGATGGCATGGCCATCGCCGGACAGGCGATTTGAAGGGAGTAAAGACGATGACCCACGAAACCCGCGAAAGCTGGCTCAATGCCGTGGCGCAGGGCATGGCTCTGCTGTTCGAGGCGCTGGACGCCCCCCTGCCCGACCGCTTACGCGTGGCGATCGGCTTCACCAGCAGAGGCGCGAAGGGCAAGGCGATCGGTGAGTGCTGGGACAACCGACTTAGCGCGGACGGGCATTTTGAAATCTTCATTCGCCCGGACCTAGCGCACGCGCCCGATGCGATGCCGGCGCAGATCGCGGCCATCCTCGCGCATGAGCTGGTCCATGCCGCCGTCGGCATCCCGGCAGGGCATGGGAAGGCGTTTAAACGGGTCGCGCTGGGGCTGGGGTTGGTCGGGCCTATGCGCGCCACCACCCCCGGCGAGGCGTTCCTTGCGGCCGTCGCACCGATCCTCGATGCCGCTGGCCCCCTCCCCCATGCCCGTCTCGACACGGACGGGGAGTCGACCGCGCCCAAGGAGCAGAAAACCCGGATGCTGAAATGCGAGTGCGCGACGTGCGGCTATACCGCGAGGACCGCGCGCAAATGGCTTGAGCAGGCCGGAGCGCCGCTTTGCCCGATCGAGGATCACGGCCAGATGAGCCATGAGGCGCTGGACGATGACAGCGAGGATGAGGGCGGCGAGGACGGCTAGACGCCCTGCCCTTTCATCCGATAGCCGCTTGCGCTATGACCACATGCAAACATGAGTTCATGTAAGGATATTCACATGCCAACAATCGCGATCATCAGCCAGAAGGGGGGCGCGGGCAAGACCACCCTCGCCTTGCACCTGGCCGCAGCCGCCGAGGATTCCGGGCATACCGCGCTGGTGATCGACCTCGACCCGCAGGCGACGGCGAGCCAATGGGCGGCATGGCGGCAGGACGCGCCCCCGGTCGTGATCGACAGCGCCCCCCCTCGCCTTGCCGCCAAGATCGAGCAAGCGACGGCGCAGGGCGCGGAGTTCATCGTGATCGACACCCCGCCCCATGCCGACAGCGCCGCCAGCGCCGCCGTCGAGGCGGCCGACCTGGTGTTGATACCTTGTCGGCCGAGCGCGTTCGACCTGGCCGCGATCAAGACCACGGCCAGCCTTGTGAAGATGCGCGGCAAGCCCGCTTTCGTGATCTTCACGGCGGGAAGCCCGACCGCGCCACGCATGTATGACGAGGCGGCGCAGCTCGTGCAGGGTTACGGGCTGGACGCCTGCCCGCTGCGTGTCGCGGATCGCGCCGCGTTCCGCCATGCGGCGACCGAGGGAAAAACCGTGATGGAGATCGAACCGAATGGCAAGGCGGCCGATGAGGTGCGTCAGCTTTACAAGTGGGCATGTGAACATGTAAACATGCCAGCAGATAGGAAGCGGAGGGCCAGCGCATGAGCCGGAAGGGATCATTGCTTGCATTGCGGGATCGGGACGCAGCGCCGACGCCGGCGACGGCCGAGCCGGAGGGAAGGGCGGCCGCGCCGAGCGCCCGCAGCACTGGCGTAGGCACCGGCAGCAGTTCGAGCAGCAGCCCGGTTGCGCCGAGCCGTCAGGGCAAGAAGGCGATGACGGGCTATTTCAGCCCGGAAATGTCGTTCGCCATGCACATGACCGCCCGCAAGCACGGCATGAGCTTGCAGGACGCGATGGCCGAGGCGTTCAACGACTGGCTCCGAAAGATGGGGGAAAGTCCTGTAGGCAAGTGAGCATGTTCACATGCAAACATATAGCTTAGGGGAAAACTCATGGCCGTGCTAATCGTGTCCGCCATCTTGGCCCAGTCGGCCCGAAGCTGCGATTTTGGCCAGGTTGAAGAACGAACACTGAACGCTTGATTGATTCTACCAGGACCGTTGCTGACCACCGACCTCGTAGATATCGGCTTCCATGGAGCAATTGTAGCTCTCTGCGATGTTGAACATCTCGGAGAGGAGGCTTTGGATTTCCTCATCAAGGGAAATGCCATCCGGATCGGGGTCATAGGCGACGGTCAGTTTGTAATCACAATTGCCGTTTTTTACCATGGCGTAGTCGCGTTCCAGCATCGCCTCAATCCGCTCCCGAGCGGGTTTTCTACCTCTTCCACGCTTGTTGAAGTTCTCGATAATCAGATGCAGGGCGATGCTGGCAGTGGGCGGCTTTTCCGGCAGTTTGGTCTGTGACGGAATAATGTCGAGCGCCCGATAGACGGTCATTCGTGAGACCTTCAGGTCGCGGGCAACGCGGGCCTTGCTGGCGCCGGCGGCAAGGCGACGGCGGATTTCATCGTCATCGACGTTCTTCTTCCGGCCTTTGTAAACGCCTTCGGCGCGCGCCGCTTCGATCCCGGCGCGCTGACGATCCTTGATGAACTTCAGCTCCATATCGGCGACCATGCCGAGTATGGTGATGACCATTCGCCCCATGTCGCCCGCCGTCGTCACCTCTGGCTCAAGGATGCGCAGCGAAGCTCCCTTTTCATCAAGCTCATGCACCAGGTTCAGGACATCGCGCGTGGAGCGGCCGAGCCGGTCGAGCCGCAGCACGACCAGCTCGTCGCCGGTGTGCATAAACTGCATGATCGTTTCCAGTTCCGTGCGCCCGCTCCGCGAGGCCCCCGATCCGGTCTCGGAACGGATAATTTCGCAACCTGCATTCTTGAGGCGGCCAATCTGGATATCCAGATCCTGGTCCGTGGTGCTGACGCGGGCATATCCGATACGAGCCAAGTGCAAAATCCGTCACATTAGGGTGGCTCTTGCAGTGTATCGTCACATTGAGCGCAAACCCACCCTTTTGTGACAGACGAATGGTGTCACTCGGCCCTATCACTCTGGGGTGTACCCAAATGTTATAGGCCGATCAGCCGCCTCACGCTGCAAGCCGTCCAAAATCAATCCGGTCGTTCAGGTCGAGGTCGAAGCGGCCATAAGGGTTCACATGACTGTAGATCAACGGCGTGAGACCACGATAATCTTCCGGCGTCATCCGCCCCGCCCACTTCGGCTCAACCAGTACGATCTGAAGCATGCGGGTGTTCACATACACCAGCGACGCTTGCAGGAGGTGTAGCGCCAGAACGGAGATTTCCTGCTCATGGATGCGGTTGGTGGCGATCTCGCCGCCCTTGCCGAAGAACACGAAACCATTAGCGCCGTTCCAGTTCTCAACCACATTCAGCCCTTCGTGGATCTCGCGGCGGAATGCCTCCTGACGCAAATACCGGCATAGGAAGATTGTTTTGACCGCGCGGCCGAGTTCACTCAGCGCCTTGTAGGTCGGGTGCATCACTTCGGCTCTGGCAAACCGGAGCAGGATCGCTTCCGGATCGGCGGTGCGCGATTGCATGGCAGCGGCATATTTGACCATTTCGTCATATTGTTGCTCGATCTCGTCCCAGTCGATCGGGCTGGAGAGGATCGGCAGTAAATTGGAAAGCCGCGTGCGCATGCCGGCTTGGGGAAGGGCCAGTTTCTGGCGTGCCACTGCTTTCAGCCGCGGGGCAAGCTCAAATCCAAGGAGTCGGCAGAACGCAAAGCCGACTGCGCTCTGGCCGTGGCTATCGACGTACTGGCGCTGGATTTCCATGTCGGTGCAATGGCGTAGCACGCCTTCGATCATGGAGGCGACCTCCGAGGAAGAGCACCGCTTGAGCTGGGAATAAACGCAGGTCGCGCGCTTCTCCACATGCCAGTAGATCATGACGCCACGGCCGCCATAGCGGGCGTGCCATTCCGTCATCAGGTTGCGGTCCCACGCGCCGAACTTCGTTGAATCGGACGCGCATGCCGTGCCCGCATCTCCCCATACTGCGGCATTGCGGATTGCCAGTGTCGCGTTTGCTACCCGCGCGCACGCCTCCCTCAGCGCTGGCGCGTGGATGAAACGGCGATGGACATGCAGCAATTCCTCGTAACTGACATCGGGTGTTGCGCCAGCGACCCGCTTGAGCCCGGCGTTCGTGCCCAAGCCATAGAGACACAGCAAAAGACGCTGAGCCAAGGCTGCTTTCGACAGGGTAACCCGCGAGGCCGACGTTTCGAAAGCATCCATCAATCCCGTGTCCAGAGCAGCCTCTTTCAACACGTCCAGCAGTCCGGTCATCGGCCAGCGCTGACCGATCTCGCTTTTGATCGAAGCGAGACCCTTCGGTTCGGGCAAGGGCTTGAACGGTGTAATCGATATCCGGTTGTCGCCGCGCCACAGGAGCCGGACCTTGTCGTTTTGTGGAATATTGGCATTGAGGAGCAACAGTTCCCGTTCAAGCTCCTCCCGGATCGAGGCGCAAAACGCCTGCGCATCTGGCGTCAGGCTGAGGCCGGAATAGTACGCATCTCGCCTGATCTCGAAGTCCTTGGGAAGATCGTCATCGGGATTGCGATAGCGATCCGCCCCGACCACCCAGATTTCTTTGGAGCGGATGCGGTCGCGCAGTTGCGTCAGGACGCAAAGCTCATAGCTGATCCGGTTTACCCGCCCATCGTCATCAATGACGGAACTGCGCCATCGCGCTGGAATCACCTCATCGATCGGAACATCCTGCAATGGCACGAAGCGGCATCCGCCATCCACCTTGCTCCTGATCCAGTCGAGGGCCGCCAGGACCGGCCGCCACACCGCGTTGTTCGACCGGAACTCAAGTACGGAAAGCAGGCTTGGCAGCATGCGCCGGTAATGATTGGCCCAGGAACCACGCATCACCTTGTAGATGCGCCGGTCCAGAGCGCCCTTCGCATGGCTCTCCTTGACGATCGCCGCCAGCTTGGCCTTACCGGCGATCGGGAAAATGACATCGCAGATGCGCCCCGATGGTTCATTGATCGAGGCGCTGGCGATCTCGACCAGCAGGCGCTCCTTTCCATAGACCCGCTCGATGTCTTTCGCGATATCGCCCACCACCTTGCGTTTCGAGCGCGTTCCGATCTTGTGAACGGTTTCGATCAGCAGGTCGATCATCGCGTCAGTGAGTTGCGCCTCCCGCGACATTAGATAAATCGCATAAAGGCCGAGCTGTCGCGCCGGCGCATGCCGGCGCATCTCCGAGGCCTTTTCACCGGCAACGCGGCGAACAATCTGATCGACCCATGGCTTGCCCGTAGCCGTCAGGAGATCATGGGGAAGATCAAGTCTCTGGATAAAGGCGAGTTTCTCGGTCACGTCGAGAATGTTGTCGAGCGTTGCCTGTCCGGCGTCACCCTTCATCCTGTTGAATCCGGTCGAGCTGTCCGGATCGGCAAGCGAGGCTTCCAATAACGCCACCGCATCTGACGAAAGCCGATCACTGGTTCCGATCAGCCAGGTGTCCAGATAATCTTGCCGTTGTGAGCGAACGACACGTTCAAGCTCCTTGCGCGACGGCCCATAAATACGCCGGTCCCGGCACCACAGGAAAACATGCTCAAGCATGGCATTGATCGACTGGCCGCCCGGGCACAGCTCGCCAGCAATCCATTCCGTCAATTGCGCGCGATCCACCCGCTTCATGCGGTGATATCCAAGATGGATCAGGATCTCCGCACAATGCCGTCGTGCTGTCCGACTGGAAAAGTCATAACCGGCTATCTCGCCAGCCTCGACACCGAGTTGCTCGGCCAGATACGAGAGGCCATCGGTAGGGATTGAGCCGGGATCGATCGCGAAAAACCCCAGGGAAGCGAAGAATTTCAGCTGCGCGGCGAGGCCAAGGCGCGTCAGGGCCGGCTTCGAATTTACAAAATCAATATCGGCAAAGCTCAGGCTCCATCGTCCGATCAAATCCCCGCCCGGAATACTCCGATCCATCAACCCACTCCCTATGATGGAGCGAACTGTCCTCTTCTATGATTTCCATCGTCAATACCGAATGCCACGTTCCCAAAACGTTCTCCGACTTGGCCAAAATCGCAGCTTGGGGCCGACTGGGCCTGAAAGGAACGACGATGCTTCAACATCCCACTCTCGACCGGCTGAACACGATGGGACTGGCCGGTATGGCCAAGGCATATGGTGAGCTCGCCGCCAACGCCGAGGCCGACAGGCTTACGCATCCCGAATGGCTGGCGCTGCTGCTCGATCGTGAATGGAGCTTCCGCCATGACCGCAAGCTCGCCGCGCGGTTGCGGTTCGCTAAGCTGCGCCACCAGGCATCTCCCGAGGACGTCGACTATCGCAGCCCACGCGGGCTCGATCGCGCCTTGTTCATGAAGCTCGTCGCCGGCGAATGGATCGCCGCTCGCGACAATCTGGTCATCACCGGACCGACCGGCGTCGGCAAGAGCTGGCTCGCCTGCGCGCTCGGTCACAAGGCCTGTCGCGACGACCGTTCGGTCCTCTACCAGCGCGTCCCCAAGCTGTTCTCCAATCTCGCGCTGGCGCGCGGTGACGGCCGACACGAGCGCTTCCTCAGGAAGCTCGGCAGCGTCCAGCTGCTGATTCTCGACGACTGGGGCCTGGAACCGCTCGATGCGCTCGCGCGCCACGATCTGCTCGAGATCCTCGAGGAACGCTACGGCCGTCGTTCGACCATCGTCACCAGCCAGCTTCCCATAGCCAGTTGGCATCATGTGATAGCGGACCCGACTTACGCCGACGCGATCCTGGATCGCCTGGTGCACAACGCTCATCGCCTCGATCTCGACGGCGACAGTATGCGGCGATCGAAAAATACGCCGGACGCTTGACGGCAGCCGCGAACGACACAACAACGAGCATTGCCGAAAGGCCCCGCTTCCGAGGGGGCGACTTCATCTCGGAATCAGGGGGCGTAATCATCCCGGAAACGGGGGGCGACTTCATCGGAATCGGCAAGCAACCCCATTGCGGATACGGAACAATAAACAGATTTCGTGAGATAATGCACCTTCAGTCTCCCCCTCCGATGCGGGCGCGTATCGATGTCGCGCTTCCGCATTTTGCGTGCACCCGTGGCCGGGCACACCAATACTAAGTGCGTCAGTGTGACATCGCGCCTTCCCCGATATCCCCGACACCTCAGTGCGCGGCTACGTCCCAAACGCACACGATTCCAGTTTATGAACTGTATAATCAATATTGATCAGGGAAATAGGAAGGCTGCCGCTTCATCCGAGATATTCATCCGTGTCTCCATCAGCGAAGAGACGCAGATGAACCCCGGTAGGCATTGATGATGTAGCCGCCCCCCGACGGCCTTGATGTGCCAACGTGGGTCTTCAATCGATGGAGGAGAGCGGTGATGTCGGAGATTGTTACGATCGGGCTGGATCTGGCGAAGAGGGTATTCCAAGTCCACGGGGCTGACGGAACTGGTCATGCTTGTCAACGGCACAGTAATTTTCCCCGGAACGGGGCATTTTACTCTGCCATCAACACATGCTATCGTGCGCAAGAAGCTGAGCCGGGATCAGGTGCTTTCCTTCTTCAGCGCGCTTCCACCCTGCACGGTCGCCATGGAGGCCTGCGGAGGGTCACATTATTGGGGCCGGGAGATAGCCCTGCTGGGCCATGAGGTTCGCCTGATCCCGCCGGGGTATGTGAAGCCTTTCGTAAAGTTATGCTGAGGTGAGCATAACTTCACTAGCAGGCTGTTGAAGAAGTAGCCGAGAGGGCGCGGGGGCTGCGGGCTACGGCTTTCGGCGGTCCTATTCGGGCCAGCGATCTTCCTTCCACGGCCTGTCTGGGCGGTGACCCCGGGCGGGGCGAGGGAGACGGCCAGCATCGGGTGCGGGCGAGCCGCTCATGCGGTCGCTCCGAGCAGCTTGGGCAACCGGATCAGATTATAGGCGGCCGCCGCGAAGGTGAACGACCAGTCGACCTTCTGGAGGCCGCGGAGCTTGGTTCGTCGCAGGCCTGCGACGGTCTTGATCCAGCCGAACGCCTCCTCGATCCGCTTGCGGACGCGCAGGCTGGCTGCGTAGCCGGCGTGGCGAGTGGTGCGGCGATCGATCGCCGAACGTCTGCGGCTGACGTTCTGGGCGACGTGCGGTCGGACGTTCAGTGGTAACCGCTGCTTCGACCCCACGTGGGATGTGGAGAGGCTTCAGTGTACGGTCAGGGTTCTTGCAAAGGCACACTGATCATGGATGAAGGAGATGATCTGGGGGATCATCCGCCAGGTATCTGCAAGAGCCTGATTTGCGAGGGGATCCTGGAGTTGGTCGATCCATGATGTGCCGTCGATGATCGTGCTTTGGCCAAGGATCGCTACAAGCGGGAGGCCGAACTCTCGATCAGACACGAAGGGCTTCCATGCGTCCATGTCCAGATGCATTGCAGTGAAGAAGCCATTGGCGAAGTCTTCCAGCAGGACCTCGCCGTCCTCGGTCCGCATATAGATCGGCGCATAGACCTCAGGGCACTCGGCAAGCTCGATGCAGATCTGGTTGTAGCGCTTGAGGATCGTTCGGCGTGCGAGCGCCGATCGGGCGCTTTGGACGTGTTCGCGCAGGATGCTCTTGAGCCATATGTCCGGATTGATGATGGACGGGCCGGCAGCCAACGCCGCGAGGAAGCCATCGATCGAGGAGACACCGGCGACCGGCGGATCAAGCGTATCAAGCCAAATTTCGAGCTGCTCTAATGAGAAGGTTCTGCCGGATGCGGTTTGACGTTTGAAGCTCATGCTGCCAGCGCTTCTAGCCGATCAGTCGCAGGGCGCCAGTTCCATGCCAACAGGCTGTGCAGATCGTTGATCATTACCTCTTCATTCAGGGGTCGGTTCCGGCTGAGGGCGAAATGACACCCTAAGCGAAACGGCAAGAAGGGGTGGGGAGCGGACATCGCGCCCCCGCCTTGCGTCATCCTGAACTTGTTTCAGGATCCATCGGGCGATTGGTGCCGGAGCGTGGTGGCTCGTGCCGCCATCTCGGTTGGCCGATCATAAACTGGGCTTTCGGATTGATGGACCCTGAAACAAGTTCAGGGTGACGGCTGATTTGGGGTGGGGCGCGGTCATCCGTCATCCCGGCGCATGCCGGGACCGTGGGCAAGTCTTGAGGCGATAGCTATCGCCAGGGCGCCCGGACGTGAGGCTGCTTCTAAAGACAGCCCACGGTCCCGGCATGCGCCGGGATGACGACCATTGGGAACGTCTGCAACGGGGCGGATGCTGCCCTTCACCATTCCGCCGGATGGATGTCGATCAAATGGATCAAATGTCAGTGAGATCCTCAGGGTACATCCCACCGCGCTGGCAGAAGAGAGCCCATGTTTCCTTCCCCTGTGCGGTTACGATCATGCGAACCGGTAAATCGACTGCGAGCGCGATAAGGCCGAGGCGGACAAGCGGGCCAATGCTCCTATCGCTGATCACCCTGTCAGGGGTGTACCCTCCTGCCACGAGTGTCCTGAACCCAGCGCAATGTGGGTGCGGTGAATCTGATTTCACGACCGATATCAAAGCCCATTCATCAAACACCACCTTCATCAGGAGATCTTATGGTTAAGCATAGAAACTTCCGCGCAATGGTTTCCGCTCTCGCTATGCTCGCAGGGCTGTTCACCGCCGGAGAAGCTTCCGCCGAGTTCGTGACGCAATCCGATCAGCGGCCGCCGTCGCCCGCGCGTCTGATCTTCCCCGATACGAAGGACGGACATCATATTTTCGCCGGCGACCTGCACCTGCACACCGTATTCTCGGACGGCTCGGCCTGGCCGACGCTTCGCCTCGCAGAAGCGGCGCATGACGGGCTTAAGTTCGTGTCCTTCACGGAACATGACATCATCACGCCAAAGATCCGCGACACCGGCACCAACAAGAACCGCAGCTATGAAATCGGCCGCGCGTTCATCTCTTCGGGCATGCTTGGCCTCGGCGGCATGAAACTCTCGCTCGGGTCGGAGATCACGCGCGCGATCGGGCATTTCAATTGTCACTTCCTCAAGGATGCAAATGCGCTGAACCCGGGGAAAGTCCATTACAGCACCTTCAAGCAGACGGGCGGGCAGCTCCGGGTCGACTGGAACCGGACCAGCGCGGACGAGAAAGATCTGGAAGCACGGTTCCGCGAAGCGAAGCGGCAGGGCGCCATCTGCCAGTGGAATCATCCGACCATCCCCTCCTCCTCCCCTGGTGAGGCAGTGGTGACGCCGTTCCTCGAACGGATGTTTTCAGAGGGTCTGCTGTCGGGGATTGAGGTTGCGCAAAGCGATTTCATCCACCCCAGCGCGATGGACGTGGCCCTGAAATATAACCTCTATATCGCGGCGACTACGGACGCTCATCTCGGGACCGCGTTGGAGCAGGAGGCGGCGGGGATGGATCACCGCGTCGCCACCCTGTTCCTGACGCAGGGAGAGGATGAAGCGGCCTTCAAGGATGCGCTGGAAAAGCGTCGTACGGTCGGCCTCTTCCGCGACACTTTCTTCGGCACGCGCGAGAATGTTCAAACGGTGATGAACGCGGTCCTGAAGATGTCGTTCACCAAATATTCGCCGTCAGAGTTTCTGATCGGAAACTCAGGCGAGATGGAGATCGCGAATGCTGGCCCGATCGACGTCGAGCTTGAGATCGTTCAGCCGGACTTTCGCCTGCTGAACTATCCGCGCTTCGTGAAGATACCGCATGGATCGAAAGTCACGCTGAAGGCGCTGCGCATCGACGGCCCGAACTTCAAAGGCCTGAAAGTCCGCGTGATCAATTCGCTTGTGACATCGCGTGACCAGCTGGAATTTTTCCTGGAGGCGCAGCCGTTCGATCTGAACGCCATCACCGGCAAGGGTACGCTGAGCAACATCCCCGACGATCTCGACGGCTGGATGTAAGACGGCTGAATGTTCGGCGGCCATGGGTCTTCGGATCCATGGCCGTTTGCATGTCATGCAAGCTCGCGCACCGCTTGCTGCCTCTTCTCATGCCGCGCAAACTCGCCGAGGGCATCCGCAAGAGACGGCAGGTGCGCCCCGCGCCCCGTCGCGAGCGGTACGCGGGAGGGGCGTGGCGCCATTTGGTTCAGGCGGGCGCCCGGCACGGCGCGGATCAGATGCCGGGGCAGGTTCAGGCTGTCCGCGACGGCTTCCGCGAACTCTGCCCATGATAGCTCCGTCTCATTGGTGAGGTGCCAGAGGCCCTGCTCACCGTCGATCAGGAGGTCGAGCGCGACCCTGACGAGATGCGGCACATAGGTCGGCGTGATCCGCTGGTCCGCCGCGGCCTCGAACGGCTGCCCCGCCGTCAGGGCGCGAGCGACCGCGACGGCAAAGTTGAACTCGTCATGGGGAGAGAAGAAGGCTGCGGTGCGAACGATGAGATGCGTCCCCGCCAGGGCGAGAAGTCCCTCCTCCATGCGCGCCTTGCTCTCGCCATAGACGTTGCGCGGGTCGGGCGCGTCGGTTTCGACATAGGCCCCTTCCGCCTTGCCCCCGAAGACGAGGTCGCTTGAGACATTGAGGGTGGCAAGCCCCCGCTCCTCCGCCATCCGCGCAAGGCGGACCGGGCCGTCGCTGTTCGCCGCAAAACAACGGGCGGCATGGCTTTCCGCCTCGTCGACCCGTACCCAGCCGGCGGCGTTCACCACTGCCCAGGGATCGTGCCGGTCCAGCGCAGCCCCGATGCTGGCCTCGCTGGTGATGTCGAGCGCGTGCCGCGCCGTCAGCACATGCGGTATGTTGCGGAGCGTACAGGCCCGCGCGAACGCTTGCCCCAGGGTTCCTGTCGCGCCCATGATCAGGAGGGGCCGACCCATGGGCGCACGCTCCCTGCAACTGTCCGCCCGGTGCTGCACGGCCGGGGCAGGACGGCGGACGGCGGGATATTCAAGCCGGATCGGCCGACGCCACCAGCCCGGCTGCGCTGCAAGCGGATGCCGTGCAGCGCCAGTGGCCAGAGCCGTGCCGAGCGCTGCGAGAGCGGTCGCGCGCGGCGTTCCGCTACTGATGTCAAACGGCGTTCAAAAGGGACCCCCGATCGGCGTCGAAGAGGGACCCCCTTTTCAGATAATATGATGCTGGTTTGTTGAAGATGGCCTTGCGCTGCGTGCGGCGGAGGGCGGGCGTAGCCCGACCGGAGGCGCGCGCAGCGCAAGATAGATTTTTGAAGGCGCCGAAGGTGGCTGTCAGCTGCGGTTTTTGAAGCGCCAGCTGTCGTTGCCCGTCTCGACGATATCGCAGTGGTGGGTGACGCGGTCGAGCAGCGCCGTGGTCATCTTGGGATCGCCGAACACGGTCGGCCATTCGCCGAAGGCGAGGTTCGTGGTGATGATGACGCTGGTCCGCTCATAAAGCTTGCTGATGAGGTGGAACAGCAACTGCCCTCCCGAGCGGGCGAACGGCAGATAACCGAGCTCGTCGAGAACGATCAGGTCGAGCCGCGACAGCTGCGCCGCCAGGGTCCCGCCTTTGCCGATCCGGGTCTCCTCTTCGAGGCGTGTCACCAGATCGACGGTGTTGAAGTAGCGGGCGCGAGCGCCCCTTCGCACGACATTGGCGGTGATCGCGATGGCGAGGTGGGTCTTGCCTGTCCCCGTGCCGCCGACCAGCACGATATTGCGGCGAGGCGGGAGGAAGGAGCCATCGTGAAGGGAGCGGATCATCTCCTCATTGATCGGTGTGCCCTCGAAGCTGAACCGCTCCAGGTCCTTCACCACGGGCAGCCTCGCAGCCGTCATCCGATAGCGGATGGAGGCTGCATCCCGGTGGGTCGCCTCAGCACGGAGCAGGTCGGTCAGTATCTCCATGGTGGTGCGCTTGCGCTGGAGGCCGGTGGTGACCGCCTCGTCGAACGCCGCCGCCATGCCCTTGAGTCCGAGGCCGCGCATCGTGTCGATCATATCATGCCGCTGCATCATAGCCTCGCAGCAGATCATAGCGGGCACAGTCGGCGAGCGGAGGATGCTGCAGCATCCGGTCTTCCGAAGTGACGATGCTGTGGGGTGTCGCCGGCTCGCGGCGCCGGGAGAGGATGTTGAGGATCAGCTCGTCGCTGGCCGTTCCGTTCGCCAACGCTTCGCGCACGGCAGCCTCTACCGGCTCCAGGCCATCGGTGAGCACCGCCGAGAGGACCCGCACGAACCTGCGATCGGCCTCGTCCCCGGTGCCGAGCCTTCGCCGTAATCGGTGCAGGGCGGGCGGCAGATCCCAGTCCTGGAACGGTGCGCCGTTACGCAGCGCGCCGGGCTTGTGCGCGAGGACCGGCAGATAATGCCAGGGATCGTATATCGTGCGGTTCCGACCGAAGTGGCGCTCATGCTCCCCGACGATCGCATCGCCGCAGCGTATGACGATGCGATCGGCATAGGAGCGCACCTGAACGGTCCGGCGTGCGGCCGTCGACATGACCGAGTAGCGGTTGCGATCGAAGCTGATGAGGCAGGTGCCGGTGACGGCATGCTCGCTCTCATGGAAGCCGTCGAACGGTGCCAGGATCGGCTGCAGGGCCGGTCGCTCCATATCCAGCGCCTCGGCGACGGTAATATCCCCGCGTTCGGGATGGGCATGATGCTCGGCCCAGCGCCGGCACTCGGCCTCCAGCCACCCGTTGAGCTCGGCCAGGCTGGCGAACCGGAGCCGCGGCTGGAAGAAGCGGCCTCGGATTGTCTGGACCTGCTGCTCGACCTGGCCCTTCTCCCATCCCGCCGCCGGCGAGCAGGCGGTCGGCTCGACCATGTAATGATCGGTCATGATCAGGAAGCGGCGGTTGAACACACGCTCCTTGCCGGTGAACACGGCCGTCACCGCCGTCTTCATATTATCGTAGATACCGCGTCGCGGCACACCGCCGAAGAACGCGAACGCCCGGGCATGGGCATCGAACAGCATCTCCTGGCCCTCGCGCGGATAGGCCCGGACATAGGGTGCGCGCGAGTCGCAGAGACGCATATGCGCCACCTTCACCCGCATCGGCTTGCCGGCGATCTCCACATCCTCGTGGCTCCAGTCGAACTGGTAGGCCTCACCCGGCTGGAAGGTCATCGGGATGAACGCCGGTGCGCCTTCGCCAGCATCCTTCCGCCGCGCAGCACGCCAGCGCGCCGCATAGCGGCGCACCGCATCATAGGATCCATCGAACCCCTCGCGCACCAGCAGGTCATGGATACGCGTCATCCGTAGCCGATCGCGGCGGCCGCGACCTTCGTTCTCCTCAAGCAGCGCATCGAGACGATCCTGATAAGGACCGATCCGCGGCAGCGGCTGGACTTTGCGCTGATAGTTGAACGCCGCCTCCGGCGACCGGATCGCTTTGCGGACGACCTTCCGCGACAAACGAAGGTCACGAGCGATCGCCTTGATCGCCTTACCCGCTGCATGCTCACGCCGAATCCGAACCACTGTCTCCACGATCAACATCCCGTTCTCGCCAACTGATCAAAACCAGTCGGCCGACTAAATCCCCGGGATGAAGGGGTCCTTTTTGCACGCCGATCACCCCACGAAGGGGGTGCCTATTGCACGCTGATCCTCAGCGGTCGGGTTCAGCCGCCGCCGCGCAAAGCCGCGGCATAGCGCCGGTCGACCACTTCCCAGTCGATGTTGCGGAAGAAGGCGTCGACATATTTGGCGGCGGCGGTGCCGTAATCCATGTGGAAACTGTGCTCGTACATATCGAGCGCGAGCAGCGGCACGCCGGCAATCGCACCGTGCATATGATCCCACGCCCAATGGTTGTGCAGCGAGCGCGTGTGGAGATTGTAGACGAGCACGCACCAGCCCGATCCGCCGGCAAGGCTCATCCCGGTACGGCGGAAGTCGGCTTCCCAGCGGTCGAACGAGCCGAACGCCGCGCCCAGCGCGTCGCGGATGGAACCGGCTGCCTGGCCGTTGCCGCCGAGCCCGTCGAAATAGACCTCATGGAGCACGACCGAGCCGGTGCGGTGCAGCTCCTCGCGCTTCAATCCGCCATAGACCACCGGCGGCAGGTCCGTGTCAGCGAGCGCGGCGGCAAGTCGTGTCTCGATCATATTCAGGGCCTTGACCGAGCCCGCATAATTGTTCTCGTGGTGCGATGTGATCAGCCTTTCGGAGAGGCCGTGAAGCCTGGCGGGATTGAACCTGAGCGGCTTGACCTGATGATTTCCGGCAAAGGCGGGGACAGCCGCCGGCGCTGCGGCCGGCGTCTGCGCAGAGGCTTCGTTGATAGTCATGGCGGCGGCTCCGATGCCAAGAGTTGCGATTGCACTGCGTCGGGAAAGATGGTCGATCGTCACGCGTCACTCCTTCAGATGATCATTACATATGCGGCCCCGAGGACCGAGCAGACGCCGAGCACCGGCAGCATGCCGGCCTTGAACCGGAACATGGCGAGTATCGCACCCACCGCGAGCGCCAGCGCCGGCCAGTTGACGGACGTTAGGACTGGGAGATCGATGGTGCCGGCTGCGAACGGCACTTCGCGGACTTGCTCGAACAGAGTGTGGATACCAAACCAGACCGCCAGATTGAGGATCACGCCGACCACTGCGGCGGTGATCGCCGAAAGCGCGGCCGACAATGCGCGGTTGCCGCGCAGCCGCTCGATGAATGGCGCGCCGGCGAAGATCCACAGGAAGCATGGCAGGAAGGTAACCCAGGTGGTGAGGATTGCGCCGAAGGTCGCGGCGACGAGCGGCGGCAGCCCGGTCGCTTCGCGGAAGGCCGCGAGGAAGCCGACGAACTGCGTCACCATGATCAGCGGCCCGGGCGTGGTCTCGGCCATGCCGAGCCCGTCGAGCATCTCGCCGGGCTGGAGCCAGCCATAGGTCTCGACTGCCTCCTGCGCGACATAGGCGAGCACCGCATAGGCGCCGCCGAAGGTCACCACCGCCATCTGGCTGAAGAAGGTGGCGATGCGGCTGAACACGTCGTCGGGGCCGAACGCGAACAGCAGCGCTGCGACCGGCCCGAGCCAGAGCAGCAGCAGGACGCCGGAGATGCGCAGCGACCAAGAGAGGTTCGGCCGGGCATGGTCGGGAAGGCCCTCGCCAAGAGCGGTGTCGCGGTCGTGGATTATCTCAGCGCCGGCGGGACCATGTCCGCCGCCGCCCTTGAATGCGGCGTAACCAGCGCGGCCACCGAAGAAGCCGATCAGCGCGGCGGCAAGCACGATCAGCGGGAAGGGCACGTCGAGCACGAAGATCGCGACGAACGCCAGCGCGGCAAAACCGCGCATGACGTTGTTCTTCAAGGCACGCGAACCCACCCGGACCACCGCCTGTAGCACCACCGCCAGCACGGCGGCCTTCAATCCGAAGAACAATCCCTCGACCAGCGGCACTTCGCCGAGCAGCACATAGACATAGCTGAGCCCTAAAATCGCGAGGAAGCCGGGCAGCACGAATAGCGCGCCCGCGACCAGGCCGCCCTTGGTCTTATGGAGCAACCAGCCAATATAGACAGCTAGCTGTTGCGCTTCAGGGCCGGGCAGCAGCATGCAATAGTTGAGCGCGTGGAGGAACCGCTCCTCGCCGATCCAGCGCTTCTCCTCGACCAGGATGCGATGCATCACCGCTATCTGGCCCGCCGGTCCGCCGAAGCTGAGCAGCGCGACCCTGATCCAGACGCGCACCGCCTCGCCAAAGCTGATGCCGTGCTCGTGCAGCGTCTCGACTGCGATTTCAGCGCGTGCGCTGGCCTCCATCTTTAGTCCTCTTTTCGCCGGGTGAAGTGAGCATAGAATCCGTCGAGCGCGGTCGATCCGCGCGCGATCCGCTCCTCGTCGTCGTCGGTGCCGGCACAGATGCCGGCGATAAGCGCGCTCACTCCCGGAGTTTCCGGGCGCTCGAACCGAGCATCGGCAATATCAAGGTCGTGAACAATTTCGCCGAGCGCCCGCAGCGCGGGGTCGGTCTCGAGACCGGTGAGGAACACCAAGGTCTCGAAGGAGCAGCGGTCGCCTTCGTGGGTGAACTCAGCGTCCGCCATGTCGAACCTCAGTTCGTCAGGCTCCGGCACATATCCTTTGCCCTCGACGAACTTGAAGCTCGCCTCGGGGTCGATGAAGCGGCGAATGAGCCAGGCGGACGCGATGCGATCGACATGGACATGGCGGCGCGTCACCCAAACGCGGCGCTTTAGCTCCGCCGGGGTCAGCTCGGGCGCACCGGGGCCGCTCACATCGGGATGTTGGTGAGAGCGGCGGTCCGCCTCGGTGATGGCGGCCTGTGCCGCCTGCCGACCATGCGCACCGAAAAAGTCGATCGCGGCGACCTCGTTCAGGCGTTTGCGCAGGCGGCCCACATCCGCCGCCGCGACATACTCGCCCTCACACAGCGCGCGCGCCTCGCGTGCCAACTCCTCATAGTCGGCGTCACGCGCAGCGTCGAACACTCCGCGCAGCTCCGCATCGCCCATGCCGCCGACAAGGCGCGCTTCGAGGATCAGCGCCTCGCCGCCATTTTCGGTGATCTCGCGATGCAGTTCTTCGAACAGCGCGCGCGTGTCCTCGCGATTGGGGAGCGCATGGACGGCGTTCTTGAGCGGCGCGGCCCCGATCGCCTGCAAACGCCGCCAGACCTTCACCCGCAAATAGGCAGGCTTAGCCGGAAGCTGCGGGATCAGGAGCAACCAAGGGGAAGCTTGTGTGTTTGTCATAGTTGTATCGTCACTAGCCTACAAGTGTAAGGGTTGCATCACAAGCCTCATGAGCATAGGACTGCTTATCCCGAAGAAAGAAACCGGAGCGCAATGTCGCGGCTCGCCGGCGGCGCGCTCGCATGACGTGAGGCTTTCCGTGTCGAGTGCGCTGATGAAGGATCAATTATGCTGAAAAAGACCATCGCCTTGGGATTCGCCAGCCTCCTGCTGGCAAGCCCGGCATGGGCAGCGCCGGACTGGTCGGCTGTCGACCGGGCGATAGGACGAGCGGGGGCCGAACAGCCGGGGGGCGTTCACCGCTACAGCTTCCCGCGTTCGGACCTGAGCGTCACGCTGGATGGGGTGACGATCAAGCCCTCCCTCGCGCTCGGCTCTTGGGCGGCGTTTCAGCCGATGGGCGACGAGGCGATGGTGATGGGCGATCTCGTGCTGACTCACGACGAGGTGAACCCCGTTTTGAGCCGCCTGCTCGCAAGCGGTTTTACGATCACCGCGCTCCACAATCACCTGCTCCGCTCTTCGCCTGCGACCATGTACATGCACATTGCCGGCCACGGCGACCCGGTGAAGCTCGCGGCCGCGCTCCGGCAAGCGCTATCAGCCAGTCGGACCCCGCTCGCCGCGCCGCAATCGCCTTCGGCCAGCGCAGCCGCATCGCGGCTCGACCTCGATGTGGCCGCGCTCAACCGGTTGATGGGCGGTGAGGGCAAGACGGCCGGTGGCATCCTCCAATACAGCTTTCCGCGCGCCGAGCGGCTGATGGACGGCGATATGGAGACTCCGCCGACGATGGGCACGGCGACCGCGATCAACTTTCAGCCAACCGGGGACGGCCGAGCCGCCATCACCGGCGATTTCGTACTTGTCGCAAACGAGGTCGATCCGGTCCTGCGCGTGCTGCGGACGAACGGGATCGAGGTCACGGCGCTGCATAATCATATGCTAAACGACGAGCCGCGGCTGTTCTTCATGCACTTCTGGGCCAACGACGACGCAGCCAAGCTCGCCCGTGGGCTGCGCGCGGCGCTCGACAGGATGAACAATCAGAGGAGTTGAACTCGGACGACGGCTCATTGGGCCGTAACCGCCGCCCGCCCGACCCCACGGCCCTTATGCAGGAAGTGGAATGGAACATGGCTAGCAAACGAACTCTCACTGTTGTCGCAGGCGTGGGCGCGGCCGCGCTGGCGATCGCGGGCGTGGCGATCGCGCAAAACCACGAGGCGAACGAAAACCGGATAATCGGCAAGCACAGCGAACGAGACATCCCGCTTGCTCAGGTGCCCGAGGCCGCGATGAACGCGGCACGCGCGCAACTCGCGTCAATAAGCAAAGCGGAGCAAGTCACCCGAAAGGCGGACGGAAGCACGCTCTATGAAATCAAGGGCAAGAACAGCGACGGAAAGACGATCGAACTGTTCGTCACGCCCGAAGGCCAGGTGCTCGGCCGCGAATGATGGATCAGCACGGGGCGCCGGCCGTCGAGGGCCGTGCGCCCCTTCCGAAATGATACTGCGGAATAGGAGACGAAAATGCGGCCAAGGCGATGGATATTGTTATGCGCCGCTTTGGCCGCCCTGCCTGATAGTGCGATCGGCCAAACCGAACCCGCGTCGGCGACGGGCTCGGCGTTGTTCGTAAGCTGTCAAGCGAATGAGCCGCGATGCGGCGCTTACCTCCAAGGCGTGCTCGACATGATGATCGTCGCGCGAAAAGCGGAATGCCGCGCTCCACGCTATGACCGATCGGCGCTGCGCGCGGCATATTTACGCTGGGCGGAGCAGAATAGCTATTTTATGAGTGTTCATATGGTGGCCGGAGCTGAACGCTCGTTAGCGAAGGCTTGGCCATGTCAGTAGCATCGTACCCCGCGGCGTAGCCTGCCCGGCGGCTGCCTTTGAGGGCAGGCGGAGCGTCCGCCTGGCGGTGAATTCCGCCAGCTCAACGATCCCATGTCGCGCCTCAAGCTCGCTAATTAGCCGATGTTCGCATTATGTCTGCCAAATCGTTGTCTGGCGCACAAACCTTGAGGTGACGCCATCTTCGCACTGGTGATGATCGGATTGTCCATCCGGGCAAACGCCCGTTTCCGGCAGGAAAGGAAACTGCCGATGCAATGGCGGCTTTCACGATGATTGTGTTGAAAAACTCTCAGAGGCATTTCCTTGGGTAATATTCGAATTCAGGCGCAGTGGCAGGCGCATCAATGATTCGCAGGGCGCGGGCCGTCTGCATCATTGTTACCGAAAATCGGCGGGACGCACCTCAGCACCGACTTTTTCAACACAATCACGATCAGAGCCGCTTTCCAATTTGGTGAATTGGTCCGCACCTCGCGTTCTAGCTCTCAGCTTCACGCCCTTCCTTGCGATCTGTGTGCTGGGGCTGTTCAATGTTACCGCGATGACCCTAACGCCGAGGCCAGGGCAGGAGGGGATGCTGTTACCGTCCCCGATCTTTATTGGAGGCGCGTTCGTGGCGGCCCATGTTTTCCAGCTTTGGTTGATCGGAAGGAGCCTGGGCCGAAGTTAAACTCAATGTCGTCATGTTCACATGCAAACATGGCAGTTAACGCCACGACACTGTCCTATTGCCGCCACGATTTTCGGCGAAGCAATCACGCTATGGTAGTTATTAGGCACGCGATCTTTCCTCGTGACACAGCTTCGGTGCTGGGCATCTGGCGTGAGTTCATCGCTAATTCGCCGGTCAATCTCGACTATCAGAATAATGACGCTGAGTTTGCAAACTTGCCTGGGAAGTATGCGGCGCCCAAAGGATGCGTGCTGCTTGCGGACCGGGAGGGGGAAATCGAAGGCTGCGTAGCGATGCGCCAAGTCACACACGAGATATGCGAGATGAAACGACTATATGTTCGTCCCCAGGCTCAGGGACGGCATCTTGGTCGCGCGCTCGCTGAACGTCTGATCGAGGAAGCTCGCACTGTGGGCTACAGCGAAATGAGGCTCGATGTGCAAGCGAAGTTCGTCCCCGCGCGCAAGCTGTATGAGACTCTTGGTTTCGTCGCGGCGGAGCCGATTTCCTTCAACCCGGTTCCCGGCGCATCCTTTCTTGGACTTCACCTGTAGTCGAGTCCGTAGCTATCGACCAGAAAGTGACAAAGGCGGATCAGTCGATATGTTTGCATGTGGACATGAACGCTTGTCCACATAAGGGATCAGCGCAGTGGCTTGCGTTCGTGCCGTTTCTTGCAGAAGCCTAGCCCGGCTTATTCATCGGGTTCGGTCAGAAGGGTTGGCGGGAGTGGTTTAAGCGATTGCTTTGATGTAGGAAAATGGGTGTCTAGGCCATTCCTGCAGCGAGGCAATTTATGCCACGGACCACACCCGCCGGGAGCGATGATAGCGCGCCGGGATTTTCGTTTCCAGCGATCGGGCGCAAGAAGATCACAGCCGCGTTCGACGGAGGTCGGCTCACCTCGGATGGCGGTGTTCTGCTGCTGGCACAGGCCGAGCGCGCGATGGGGCTTTGCCGGCGGCTTGCGGCTTGCATTGCCGATCCGCGCGATCCTGCGCGGGTGATCCATCGCCTTGATGACATACTGCGTGCCCGCGTGTTCGCGATCGCGTGCGGCTACGAGGACGCCGATGATCTCGACGCTCTGCGTGACGATCCGGGCTTCCGCCTGGCGCTGGGCAAGCTGCCGGGATCGGGCGCGGGGCTGGCCAGCCAACCAACGATGAGCCGGTGGGAAAATGCGCCGACCACACGCGAGTTGGCCAGGATGATGTCCGCGATGATCGACATCTACTGCGCCAGTTACCCTGCCGCGCCGGCGGCGGTGACGCTGGATATCGATGACACCTGTGATGTTGTTCATGGCTATCAGCAGCTCTCCTTCTGGAACGGGCATCATGGCGAGCGCTGCTTCCTGCCGATCCATGTCTACGACACTGCCACCGGCCGACCGGTGGCGATGCTACTGCGCACCGGCAAGACACCGTCGGGCGCCGAAGCTGCCGGCCACATCCGGCGCCTGGTGCGCCATCTGCGCCGGCACTGGCCCGAAACGCACATCACCATCCGCGGCGACGGGCACTATGGCCGACCCGAGGTCATGGCCTTTTGCGAGCCGGCCGGCGTCGATTACGTGTTCGGCCTGCCAACCAACGCCGCGCTGCGTGCTGATCCCGAAATCGTCGCTGCCGCTGATGCCTGCGCGGTTAAGCGGGCTCAGCGCCAATACCCGGTCCTGCGCAACTATGCCGAGACCCGCTACGGCGCGAAGAGCTGGAAGTGCCAGCGCCGCGTCGTCGCCCGGATCGAGGCCAGCACGCTGGGCATGGATATCCGCTATGTCGTCACCTCGCTGGCCGAAGGCTCGGCTGAGCAAATCTACGACACCCTCTACTGCGCTCGCGGCAACGCCGAGAACCTGATCAAGCGCCACAAGACCCAGCTCGCCAGCGATCGTACCTCGTGCCGATCTGCCAACGCCAACCAGATGCGCATCATCCTGCACACCGCCGCCTACTGGCTCGTGTGGCGCATCCAGCAGGAAATCCCGAAGGCTGCCCCGCTCGCCGTTGCCGAGTTCGCAACGCTGCGCCTGCGATTGCTCAAGGTCGCCGCCCGCGTCATCGAAACCGCTACGCGCATCCGCGTCGCCTTCGCGTCAGCCTGCCCCGATGCCAGCCTGTTCAGAGCCATTGCCACCGGCCTCCGGCCGGCACCCACATAACTAGCCCGGCAGTGCCGCCGAAAGCCCAAGCCCTCGTCCTTCAACCTCGAAAAGCCCATTGATCCTGACGCGGTGAAAAAACGCCGCCGGAGGCGCTTGCCCTGATCACCCGGCGACCGACAAATCATGCTCGGACGAACCCAGAGCGGTGGCCTCATGAATAGTGGGGTTAAGCCTCTACCCAGGTTGGAGATGCCGCAGTACCGCAGCGTTCAACCGGCGCCTCAGCGGGATATCGATGCGCGTGGCCATGAACCAGGACGCGGTGCAGAGTGCAGCCAGCAGGAGAATCCCGGACCAGGGAGCGGGTAATTGCGGCAGACCTGGTAGAAGTTTGGGCAGGCCCATTACCCCAATCGTGAAGACGGGGATTTGCAAGACATAGATGGGATAAGAAATTTCCCCGAGGAAAGCGCACATTCCTCGGCTTGGTACAGGGTTGCGTCCAATCGAAGCGGCTACAATCAGTGGAAAGACGAGCAGCACGCAGGCCGCATCGAATAACCCCCGCAAAACAGGTGATATGGGTGAACCAAGGGCACCGACCGTGATTGCGATGATGATGATTTGGGGTAATTTCACGGAAAATAGCGGTGCTAGTTTTCCTGTCTCCCGCGCGCGATGAATCAAAACTCCGACAAAGAATGAAAAGGTGACCCTGATTGCGGCAAGATGAGCATCAGGCCAATATGCTCCTCCATTGAGATTGCCGCGAACGAGCGCCAATGCCAAAAGCATCAAACCCGATATACCAACGATCACTCCCAGTCGTTTGTGAGTTAGAACCCCAAAACCAAAGCCGTAAGCAGCGTTCGCGAACAGCTCGAATGAAAGAGTCCAAGCTACGAAGTTGGCAGGAAACAGCGGTTGGTAGGGGATGCCCACAGGCGGCGATGGCAACATCACGAAGTTGAAGACGCTGGACAGTATTATCTCTGCTGCGAGATGATCGTTTCGATAATAGTATGCTAATTCAACGGTGCCCAGCGCCAGGGCCAGGATATAGAATGGGTAAAGGCGTATCAGCCGAGTGACGATGAACGCTCTGCCACCCATTCCGTCTTGAAGCCTTACATCGTAAGCGCGGGCGAGCACGAAGCCGCTCATGACAAAAAACAGGTCAACGGCAAGGTATGCTCCGCTCGCTACGAAAGGCGCAAAGGCTTGCGGATAATGCAAGGTGATGACGCTCATAGCGGCGAGACCGCGTAGAACGTTGAGGATATGAAAGGACCGTGATCGCTCTTCCGCCGTTCGTTCGGCGCGATGCGTTGCAACACAGGCCATCTCGTGATCCCCAACCGCGGGCCGACCCCAAGGTTGTCTGAACATGACAGGCCGCATCTTATTTTACGCGACGGCGAAGCTTACCCCTCAGGGTTCTTCGGCGGTGCACGTTCCAGAGGCGCACACGAGCAGACCGGCAAGCCTCTTCGCCCCGAGCAACGCGGCTGCGCCGGTCCCCTTAAAACATCGGCAATCTGTCCTAAGGTTTTTTAACCATCTCGTAACGCTTCCCAGCTACCGTTTCGCTTGGGAGATTGTTGTGAGCAATATTTCGGTCAGTGATGTCATGGCCTTGCGAAGTGCGGTTCTCGACCGGAATTCCGCCCTCCGAAATGTCGTCAACAGCAGTGCGGCGTCGCCGGCAAGCGCTGGCGGGATTGCAAGGCCTACGTTTGATGCGGCCATGAGCCAAGTGCTGCAAAAAGTTGAAGGCCCTGGCTCAGTTGGCTCGGCTACTGGAGCGAATAGCAGCTTCGCATCGACAATTGTAGAACAGGTGCTAAAAGTAAACGAAACAGGTGCAAAGGCCGGGGCGTTGACGGTCGCCTATGAACGGGGCGAAACCACCGATATCGCAAAGGTTATGCTTGCCCGGCAAGCGGCTTCAATCGGGTTTGAGGCGACGCTGCAAGTGCGCAATAAGGTTCTCTCAGCGTACAAAGACATAATGAGCATGGCAATTTAACAAAAACCAGATCGGTAGGTGTGCAGTCCAATATCATTTCCTCGAACTGCGTGCGCGCGCGAACAGCCTAAGGAAATCAGCTTTGTCGATAGCGCCCACTACCAGCACCGATCCGGCAAGGTAGCCCGGTGTCCCCGCCAGCCCGAGGGTGAGAGCCTGCGCCCCATTGGCACGCAGCTGCGCCATGATCTGCTGGTCGTGTGATACTAGGTAAGCACTCATACGCTTCCAATTACCGCCTGCTTTTTCGACGATATCTTGCAAAACGCTGTCGCTGATGGTTCTGCTGTCGATCATGAGCTGCTTGTGAACCGCCGGGTAAATACCCTGCTCGGCACTTGCGAGCGCAACTTGCGCAGCGCGCTCCGAGGGCGGTCCGAAAATTGGCCAGTCCTTGTAGATGACGCGGACATCTCCGTCGCTCAGGATCGCTTCCTCCATGGCCGGGAATGCACGCCTGCACGCAGGGCATCGATAGTCGGTAAAGGCCGCCAAACGGAGCGACGCTGTAGGCGGGCCACTCGCAGGAGATCTTCGGTCGTCGAAGATAGCCGCCAGTGCCTCGGGATTAGCGACATCCCGGCCGATCGGTGCAGTTCGTTTCAGGACTGAGCTGACGGCCCATCCACCGGCAATCAGGGTCCCGAGTTGCAGCATCTGTCGTCGATCTAAGGCCATGGTCAATCTTTATGCCCTTCAACCTCAACCGCTAACGAATACGGGAACCTGGACCGACTGGAATGGTTAACGGCTTCTGAACGGATCGATAGATGTAGCGGCTCGCAATGATGATCGCCTGGAACTGCAATAAAGGGGTCGGTACATAGAACGGACCCAGATATACGCTCGGTTTTTGAGAGCATGCCTGGCTTGAGGCTTAGCTCTCGTTAGCGCTCGAGACCGTTGAAAAAGGCTTGCGCGAAATCGGCGTGGCGGATGGCTGGTGACGCCGGCCACCGGGGATACGCCGCGTATCAGGCCGCCGCGGCCTGCCGGGCGAGCAACTGAAGGTTGTATGCCGCGGCAGCCATGGTGAACTCCTCGGCGGCTCCTGACAGGCCCCGCAGCTTGAGCGTTCGTAGCCCCAGGTTGCGTTTCAGATGGCCGAACACGCGCTCGATCCGCTGTCTTCGACGCCGTGCGTGCACATAGGCCTTGGTGCCGGCAAGGGCGCGCACGGTATCGCGGGCTTCCTCGCTGACGAGCCGGGTGACACCCCGCTTCGGACCGATGGTGCATTGCGGCTTCAGCTCGCAGGCGGCGCAATCGGCCGGCCGGCTTCGGTAGACGCGCACCTGCTTGGTCCGGTTGGTGCCGCAATAGCCGAGCAGCTTGTCCGCCGGACAGCGGTAGGCATCCGCTTCCCGGTCGTAGCGGAAGGCATCCCGGGTGAAGAAGGCGTCCCGCTGGCGGGTCCGGTCGATGACCGGGATGTATGGCGTGATGTTCCGGTCGATCAGCCAGCGGAGCAGCGGACCGCTACCATACGCCTTGTCGGCCGAGAGACTGGCGGGTTCGATGCCCAGCCTGATGCCGGCGCGTGACACCAGCGTCCGGGTCGCCGCCACCTCGGCTGCGAAGCGGGCGGGCGTGGCCTCCACGTCGAGGATGCAGTCGGTGTCGAGGTCAAGCAGGGGGTTGATGGCGTATGCGTATCGCGCCGGTCCGTGCTTGCAGGTGAGCGCCGCCTGCGGGTCGGTCGGCGATATGCTGGTCGGATCGACGGGCGCCGGTTCGTCGGGGCCCGGCGGCAACGCGGCATCGAGCGCCGCCAGGTATTCGGCGACGGGTCGCGATATGCTTTCCCTGCCACGAAGCTCGTCTGCGGCGTCGGCCCCCTTCAGCTTCTTCTCGCGGCTGGCGTCGGCCATGATCGTGCTGCCGTCCACCGCCACGTCGCGCCCCGCCACTAGCCCGGCCACGGCGCATCGTGCGACCACCTGCTCGAACAGCAGGCGATGCAGGTCGCAGGTGCGGAAGCGGCCGTGCCGGTTCTTGGAGAAGGTGGAGTGGTCGGGCACCCGGTCGGCCAGATCAAGCCGGCAGAACCAACGATAGGCGAGGTTGAGGTGCACCTCCTCGCACAAACGCCGTTCCGAGCGGATGCCGAACAGATAGCCAACCAGCAGCATCCTGAGCATCAGCTCCGGGTCGATCGAGGGTCGCCCACTCGCGCTGTAGCTCGACGCCAGTGCCTCGCGCACGAAGCCGAAGTCCAACACGCCGTCGATGCGTCGGAGCAGGTGGTCAACCGGCACATGCTCATCAAGCCGGAAGCCGTAGAACAGCGCGCCCTGTGCCACCTGCCGTCCCATCATGTCCGTGATCCCTTGCCGTCTGCCAAGAGTGAATCACGCCTCCATCGCCGTCGCAAGCACGCGTTTTTCAACAGTCTCGCTCGGATATGACATCGGTCATCGCGGCAACCAGTTCGCCCGTCGCTCCTCCAGCTTCCCACGCATAGACAGACAGTACTAGTGGTGCTTCTGCAGCGAAGATGGGGCTGGTGCGAACGGCATGTGCCCCCGTCGTGCTGATCGGCAGAACTGATACTCCTAACCCGGCCTCAATCGCTGACAAGGCTACATTTACGCCGCGATGGCATTTTCTGCTGCGGTCGAAGCGCTCAACATTGTTTCGAGGCGACGGGCAGAGAGAAGCGCGGCCTTAACGGACCGGAGCGTTTAGCGTTTCAAGGGTCAACGGCGCTGAAAACCTTGCTGACCCCCATCGCCGGCACCGTGTGTCGGCAGGCAGGGCGTATCGCGATGCTAGATGAATATGTAGGTCTGCTCAACGTAAGACAGCGCATCCCGAAAAAGCGGTCCGGCCCCTAATAACCTTAGACGGTATCCGGGTCCCCCCAAGCAGAGGAATTGCGTCATTTTCCGTCCGTTTCCCGGAATATGGTATGAAGCCACTTTAACAGGAGCGTCGCTGACAAGATGGCAATCCAAGGAACTAAAGGGTCCGTTTGTTCGGATGAGCCTACCTGAGCGAACCCAATTGCGACGATCAGTGTAGCCATCGTAACGGCTGTTAACAATATTTTGCCAGCTCTCGCTTCTGCTCGCCAGAGTAAATCTACAAGCAGAGCTATGGTTAGGGAAAGCAAAATACTAATAAAGCTAATAATCAGGAGCTCCAATTCTGCTTAGTAGAAAAAGCTGAATATATTTGTAATAATAAAAACTTACTGGGGTCGGTTCCGGCTGAGGGCGAAATGACACCCTAAGTGGACTGACTGGGTTGGGGGTAGGCGGCATTCGCGACGCCAGCGAAACTGGCTATGCAGCCCGGACAGGCCGTGTGATGTATGAGCATGATCCGATCTGCCTGCATCGCCGCTGCGCTCGTCCTCGGCCAAGCCGCGCCCTTGGCGGCACAGGACGCTCCGCGGGCATACGATTTCCAGGAACGGACTCGCGCACTTGCATTCGACCCGGTCCGCTTCTTTCCCGAACGGTCCGAACCGGCAATGGCGGTCCGCTACCTGGGAGACGATTACGGCTTTCCGGTTTACGCGATCGCAGTCCGTAGGGGCTGCACCGATGCCGACCTAGGCGAGGCACGCCGGACATGCGGAGATCGCCTGATAGCCCGGATGGTCCGTTCACCCTACGTAGGCAAACCGCCAAGGGCGCGAGTCCGCGGGCAGCGACTATTTGCCATGATCGCAAAGTCACCGCCGCAAAGCGATGATGCCCTGCTCCGTTTGCTCGATAAGGCGGGACTGGAGTGGCTAGCCTGTCTTATTCATGAGCCCGCTGCACATTGGTGTTTTGGGTTTGGTGGGTCGGTTGCCGCGTGATGTGGGCGAGCGCCGGCGGCGGCGTTTTTCACCGTGCCAGGAGCGATGGGCTTTTCGAGATTGAAGGACGAGGGCTCGGGCTTTGTGCGGCACTGCCGCACTGGCTATGTCGGTGCTGGCCGGAGACTGGTGGTGATGGCTTTGAACACGCCGGCATCCGGGCAGGCTGACGCGAAGGCGATACGGATGCGCGATGCGGTTTCGATGACGCGGGCGGCGACCTTGAGCAAGCGCAGGCGTAGCGTCGCGAACTCGGCAGCGGCCAGCGCGGTGGTCTTGGGGACAGCCTGCTGGATGCGCCACATCAGCCAGTAGGCAGCGGTGTGCAGGATGATGCGCATCTGATTGGCATTGGCCGAACGGCACGAGGTGCGATCGCTGGCGAGCTGGGATTTGTGGCGCTTGATCAGATTCTCGGCCTGGCCGCGTGCGCAGTAGAGCGTATCGTAGATGTGCTCAGCCGAACCCTCAGCCAGCGAGGTGACGACATAGCGGATATCCATGCCCAGCGTGCTGGCCTCGATCCGAGCGACGACGCGGCGCTGGCAGTTCCAGCTTTTGGCACCGTAGCGGGTCTCGGCATAGCTCCGCAGCACCGGATCCTGGGCCTTGGCCCGCTTGACCGCGCAGGCATCGGCGAGGGCAACGATAGCCGGATCGGCACGCAGGGCGGCATTGGTCGGCAAGCCGAACACGTAATCGACGCGGTGCGCTTCGCAGAAGGCCATGACTTCGGGGCGGCCGTAATGCCCGTCGCCCCGGATGGTGATGTGGGTATCGGGCCAGTGCCGGCGGATATGACGCACCAGGCGCCGGATGTGGCCGGCAGCTTCGGCGCCCGATGGCGTCTTGCCGGTGCGCAGCAGCATCGCCACCGGACGGCCGGTCGCGGTGTCGTAGACGTGGATCGGCAGAAAGCAGCGCTCACCGTGATGGCCATTCCAGAACGAGAGCTGCTGATAGCCGTGGACGACATCGCAGGTATCATCAATGTCCAGCGTCACCGCCGCTGGCGGGGCCGGATAGCTGGCACAGTAAACCCCGATCATCTCGGCCATCATCCGGGCCAGCTCACGCGTGCTCGGCGCATTCTCCCAGCGGCTCATCGTCGGTTGGCTGGCCAACCCCGCGCCCGATCCCGGCAACTTGCCCAGCGCCAGGCGGAACCCCGGATCGTCGCGCAGGGCGTCGAGATCATCGGCATCCTCATAGCCGCAGGCAATCGCGAACACGCGGGCACGAAAGATGTCATCGAGGCGATGGATCACCCGCACAGGGTCACGCGGATCGGCAATGCACGCCGCAAGCCTCCGGCAAATCCCCATCGCACGCTCGGCCTGCGCCAGCAGCAGAACGCCGCCGTCCGAGGTCAGGCGGCCACCGTCAAACGCAGCTGTGGTCTTCTTCCCGCCAACCGCTGGGAATCGGAATGAGGTTGCGATATCGTCGTTCATGGCGGGTGTGGCCTGTGGCATTTTCTGCCCTGCGGCAGGTTCGGACTAGACACCCAGTTCCTAATTCAGATCAGAGGCTTATGCCACTCCCGCCAACCCCTCAAGCCACCCTCCGTGAATAAGAGCGGCTAGAGGCCGACATTCGCAAATGTCCCACTGCAATGGCGCACCTCGCGACTGGACAAGACCTCAGGTTCTCGTCCGTGTTAAATCAGACCCGCCAGATGGGGGGCATAAAAAAGCTGGGGGTGACGGTGCTGATCCGGTAGCTTTAGGAGCATGTCGAAACCGGCTCCGCTTGTCGCTTACCGTCTGAAGGTCGGCCTCCGGGATATATCGCCGATGATTTGGCGACGCTTGCTGGTTCGCAGCGATCTGACGCTTTTTGGTCTGCACCGGGTAATCCAGATCGCGTTTGGTTGGGAAGATTATCATCTCCATGCTTTCAAGGTGCATGGGCGCCGTTTCGGCACGCAAAGGACGGGTGAGCGTCACCACCTTGTCGAGGACGGGAAAATTCTGAGGGAACTGACACTTGCCGACCTGTCGCTGCGAGTGCGGCAACGCATGATGTACGAATACGACTTCGGCGATTTCTGGGTCGGTTCCGGCTGAGGGCGGAATGACACCCTAAGCGCCGGCGTCCTTGGGCCAAAGGTACTCGCCAGTGAGGAGGATGTGTGCCCATCCGAGCGGCGAAATATGGGCGAGAAGATGGTCGGGGGTATCGAGCCCTTCGCGGCGCCGGGCCTCAACGGCATGGCCAAGGTGCAGGGTGTTCGGTTGTGTAACGCGAGGTCTGGAAATTCGATCGGGTCGTGATCGGTAAGTTGGTGCCGGGGCATGCCCCGGCACCAACTGCCCATCTTCGGCATTCCATGGAGTTACAACACACCCGTGGAGAGAACGAATGGACAGCAAGCATGATACGGCGATTGAGGCAGTACTGGAACAGCTGATTGAACATGGCCCCGAGGGAATTGCCGCGGTGTTCGCGCGGTGATGCTGGCGGTCGCCGAGATGTACGTGAAGGGCGTCTCGACCCGGCAGGCTGAGGCGGTGCTGCGCGAATTCGGCATCGAGAACCTGTCTTCATCCCAGGTCAGCCGCGCCGCTGCCCTGCTGGATGAGGAGCTGGAGGCATGGCGCAACCGCCCGCTCGGTGAGATCCGCTACCTGATCCTCGACGCCCGGTATGAGAAGATGCGCGCAGGCGGCGTTGTTCGCGACGCAGCCGTCCTCTCAGCTATCGGCATCGGCCCCGACGAACGGCGCCGGGTGCTCGGGGTCAGCGTCGCCCTGTCGGAAGCCGAGGTCCACTGGCGTGGTTTTCTTGACGACCTGGTCGCACGCGGCATGCGCGGCGTCGAGTTCATCGTCTCCGACGATCATGCCGGCCTGCGTGCCGCTCGCCGCGCCGTGCTCGGCGCCGCTACCTGGCAGCGCTGCCAGTTTCACCTCGCCGCAAACGCCGTCCACCATGCCCCCAACACCGCCATCCGCGAGCGTATCGGTGCCGAGCTGCGCAGCGTGTGGAATGCAGCCACGCTCGCCAAGGCCCAGGTCGCGCTCGATGAGCTCGTTGCCGGCTACCGCGATACGGCCCCCAGTCTCGCGACATGGCTGGAAAACGCCGTTCCCGAAGGCCTGGCTGTATTCACGCTGCCCGAACATCATCGCCGACGCCTGCGCACTTCGAACCTCATCGAGCGCGCCGTCCAACAAGAGCTCAAGCGGCGCACCGTCAAGGTCCGGGTCTTCCCCAACGACCAGGCGCTCCTACGCCTCGTTTCCGCCGTTCTCGTCGAGATCGACGAAACATGGGCCTCCGATAATAAGGCCTATATCAAATGGGAATGCCGGAATGGGTGATCATGCCCCGCGGCAATTTCCAGACGTCAGGTTGCACAATCTCGCGCGCGGCCAGCTTCAGCCATTCGTTCAAGGCAAAGACTTCGGCGGCCGCCGTCTTGTCGCCCTTGATTTCCTTCAGCCTTGCCCTGGCGGCCTTGTCGCTAATGAGCAGCTCACCGTCTTCGGCCAGTTCGGCAAACAATCCGTCCTCACTGCCGTGCTCTTCTTCCATTGCGAGCATGTCGGCAGCAACCCGCGGATGAGAGCGTGATCAATCGTCGTCGATCAGGCGCCCGCGGCACACCCGCCAAGGTCAATGCGACCGCTGGTCTTGTGGCCAGCGAAGGAATAAACTCGGCCAGCGTCTCGGATGGCAGTCATGAGAGCGTACGTTTCCGAACATCCTCTCACCGGCCCCCTCTGAGTGTTTGCGCCATCGTGAACTGGTCGCATCGAGCCCGCGCAATGATCGTCATCATGAGGCCGAAGGACCGGGAACGCCGTGGCAGGGGTCGTCGTGGTCATTCAATGCCGGGTCACCGGAACGTGACGGTAGCGGATACCGCGGCGATGATGGCCTGGAATGCCTCGCGGTCCAGACTGGCGCCACCGACCAGCACGCCGTCGACATCCTGTTCCCGGGTAAAGGCCGCGGCGTTGGCCGCATCGACCGAGCCGCCGTACAGGATCGGCACCGCCCTCCCGGCGACATCGCCCAAGGCCGCGATCAATGCCGCGCGCAGGGCGGCATGGACCGATGCGACGCGCGATGGCGCGGGTGTCCGCCCCGAACCGATCGCCCAGACGGGTTCGTACGCGACGACGATGCCCGCCGGCGCACCACCGGGCAGCGACGCGCGCAACTGCGCCGCGACCGTGCCGGGATCCTCCCCCTCGTCCTCCTCGCCGACGCAGATCAGCGGGCCCAGCCCTGCCGCCACGGCGGCGGCCGCCTTGCGGGCAACCAGCGCGTCGCTTTCGTTGCATTGGCGGCGGCGCTCCGAATGGCCGACGATCACCAGCCGCGCGCCCGCCTCCGCGATCAGCGCCGCCGAGACCGCGCCGGTATGCGCCCCGCAAGGTGCGGCGTGGCAATCCTGCGCGCCGACGACGATGCCCGCGACGCCCCGGTCCACAGCCAGCGCGATCAGCGGGAACGGCGGACACACCGCCACTTGGACACCCGGCCCCGCCGCCGCGGCAAAGCGGGGCAGTGCCGAGAGAAGCTCACGCGATCCGTTCATCTTCCAGTTGGCGACGACGAGCTTATTCATGCTCATGCCCGCGGCCCGGTCAACGTCTTCGCCAGCGCCGCGTGCCAGCCGGCGACCAGGGTCGCACGCGCGGCCGGACCCATTCTGGGCTCGAAACAATCGCCGCGCACCCAGGTCCTGGCCAGCGCATCGAGGTCGGGCCACACGCCGGTGGCCAGACCGGCGTGGAACGCCGCGCCCAGTGCCGTCGTCTCCAGATGCCGCGGCCGCTCGACCGGCACGTTCAGCATGTCGGCGAGGAACTGGCACAGCCAGTCGTTGGCGGCCATGCCGCCGTCGACCCGGATCATGGCGGGCGGCGCGCCGCCATCGGCGATCATCGCATCGGCCAGGTCCATCGTCTGATACCCGACCGCCTCCAGCGCCGCGCGCGCCAGATGCGCCTGGGTCGTCCCCAGCGTCAGGCCGAAGATCGCGCCGCGCGCATCCGGATCCCAATGCGGGGCGCCTAGCCCGACGAACGCGGGGACCATGAAGACGCCGTGGCTGTCGGGCACCTGCGTCGCCATGTCGTTGGTCTCGCGCGCATGGGTGATGACGCCGATGCCGTCGCGCAGCCACTTCACCGCCCCGCCGGCGATGAAGATTGATCCCTCCAGCGCATAGGTGATCCTGCCGTTCAGCCGATAGGCCGGCGTGGTCAGCAGCCGGTTTCCGGAGGCCACCGCCTGTTCGCCGGTATTGAGCAGCATGAAGCAGCCGGTGCCGTAGGTCGATTTGGCCATGCCGGTTTCGAAACACGCCTGGCCGAACAGCGCCGCCTGCTGATCCCCGGCGATGCCCGCCACCGGGATCGCGGCATCGAACAGGCCGTCGGCGGTGTGGCCGAAGATGTGGCTGTTGTCGTGCACCGCCGGCAGCAGCGCCATCGGCACGTCGAACAGGGCGCATAATTCCGGATCCCAATGCTGGGCATGGATATCGTACAGCAAGGTGCGGCTGGCGTTGGTCACGTCGGTGGCGTGCACCGCGCCGCCCGTCAGCCGCCACAGCAGGAAGCTGTCGATCGTGCCGAACGCCAGCTCGCCTCGTTCCGCGCGCAGACGGGCACCGTCGACATGGTCGAGGATCCAGGCCAGCTTGGTCGCGGAAAAATACGGATCGAGCAGCAGTCCCGTCTTCGCGCGCACGGCCGGTTCATGCCCTTCCCGCTTCAGCCGCGAACATAGATCGGCGGTCCGCCGGTCCTGCCACACGATCGCGTTGTGGATCGTTTCGCCGGTCGCGCGGTCCCACACCACCACGGTCTCGCGCTGGTTGGTGATGCCGATCCCGGCGATGCCGGCCGCGCCGACGCCGCTTTGCGCGATCGCGTCCCGCGCGGTCGCCAGTGCGTCGCGCCAGATGTCTTCCGGATCGTGCTCGACCCAGCCGGGGTGCGGATAATGCTGCGCGAACTCGGTCTGCGCGGTGGCGACCGGCTGCGCATCGGCATCGAACACGATCGCGCGGGTGGAGGTGGTGCCCTGGTCGATCGCCAGGATGTGCTTGGGGCCGGCCATGTCTCTCTCCTTGAAGGTCATGCCGCGACGCTCGTGCGCGGCGGCAGATAAGGCTTCACCAGATACTGGTACATGCCAGCGCCGATCACGCCGCCCAGCAGCGGTCCGGCGATCGGCACCCACCAGTAATTGTCCGGTCCCGGCAACGCGGCGTCGCCCCACCCGGTCAGCCAGCAGAACAGCCGCGGTCCGAAATCGCGCGCCGGATTGATCGGCCAGCCTTCCAGATAGCCGGCCGCCGCGCCGATGCAGGCGACCAGCAGTCCGATGACGAGCGCGCTGGCGTTGGCCATCGGAGCGGAGGTATTGAATTCGTCGGTGATCGCGAAGATGCCGAGCAGCAGAATGCCGGTTAGGATCACCTCGTCCCAAAAGGCGTGGAGCGGCGTGATGTGCGCGCCGGGCGCGGTGAAGAACACGCCGGCGGCACCGCCGCCCGCACGGGTCAGCCCGTGAGTGACGTTGTAGGCGTCGATCACCGGCCCGAACAGCTGATGGACCAGCGCCGCACCGATCATCGCCCCCACCACCTGCGCAACGACATAGGGCAGCACCTTGGCGCGCGGAAAGCCGCGGAACAGCGTCAACGCCAGCGTCACCGCCGGGTTGGCATGCGTGCCCGATACCGCGCCGGTGACGTAGATCGCGATCGTCACCGCCAGCCCCCAGGCGATGCAGACGCCCCAATAGGCGGTGGCATAGGGACTGGGATCGTAGAGGATCAGCATCGCCGCCGCCGAATCGCCCAGCGTGATGATGATCGCCATCGCCAGCGCCTCGGCGATCAATTCGCCCCTCAACGTGGTGCCTGCCATTGCCTGCCGGGTCATGCCGCTCTCTCTCCCACATCGAGTTCGTAGCTCGTGACCGGATTGTCACGCTATTTCGATCGAACGTCAACACTTTCGTTTGAAAGTTCGTATTGGCAGGTGCATATTCGTTTTCAGACATCCCTGCCGGTCGATCCGGCGATGAGGAGGCGATCAGTGGTTTACCAGACAGCATCCACACAAAGTTCACGCGCACGGCACGACGTCGATCTCCTGATCGTCGGCGGCGGCATCAACGGCGTCGGCATCGCCCGCGATGCGGCGGGGCGCGGCCTGTCCGTCGCGCTGGTCGAGAAGGACGATCTCGCCAGCCATACTTCGTCGGCATCGACCAAGCTGATCCATGGCGGACTGCGATATCTGGAATATTACGAGTTCCGGCTTGTGCGCGAGGCGCTGATTGAACGCGAGCGGTTGTGGGCCATGGCCCCGCACATCATCTGGCCCCTGGAGTTCGTGCTGCCGCAAGGCCAATCGCCGCGTCCGGCCTGGATGGTGCGGCTGGGGCTATTCCTCTACGACCATCTCGGCGGTCGCAAGAAGCTGCCAGCGACCCGCACCGTCTCGCTGGATCGCGATCCGGTCGGCAACGGGCTGAAGCCGGGTTCGCCGCGCGCGTTCGTCTATTCGGATTGCTGGGTGGAAGACAGCCGGCTGGTCGCGCTGAACGCCCGCGACGCGGCGGATCGCGGCGCGACGGTGTTGACGCACACCCGGCTGGCCGCGGCACGCCGCGAGGGTACAGGCTGGATCACCACGATCGAAGATGCGCACGGGACGCGCGATCTGACGGCGCGCGCGATCGTCAATGCCGCGGGGCCATGGGTGGCCGATGTGCTGGGCGACGTGCCCGACGCGCGCCGGGATCGCGGCGTCCGGCTCATCAAGGGCAGCCATATCGTCGTGCCGCGGCTTTACGAGGGTGCCCACGCGTTCATGCTCCAGAACCCCGACCGGCGGATCGTCTTCGCCATTCCCTATCAGGAGCGGTTCACGCTCATCGGGACGACCGACGAGGCATGGGAAGGCGCACCGGGGCGCGCGACGATCGGCCAGGGCGAGATCGATTATCTGCTGGAGACGGTCGCGCGCTATTTCGAGCGGCCGGTCGCGCAGGCCGATATCGCCTGGACCTATTCGGGCATCCGCCCGCTGTACGACGATCATGCCGCCAACGCATCGGCGGTGACGCGCGATTATGTGCTGGATCTGGACGGCAGCACCGATCGCGCGCCGATGCTAAGCATCTTCGGCGGCAAGATCACGACCTATCGCAAGCTTGCCGAGCATGCGATGGGCGAACTCGCGCCCTTCTTTCCCGAAGCGGGCAAGGCGTGGACGGCGGGCGCCGTCCTGCCGGGCGGCGACATGCCGGACGCCGATTTCGATCGCTACGTAACCACGCTCGTGGCGCGCTATCCGGCGATGCCGTCCGCGTTGCTGCGCCGGCTCGCGCGCGCCTACGGCACCTGCACCGAAACCGTGATCGGCGATGCGCAGACCCCCGCTGATCTGGGCGAAGATTTCGGGGCCGGGCTGTACGCGCGGGAGATCGACTATCTGCGCGACCGCGAATGGGCGACCAGCGCGGAGGACATATTGTTCCGCCGCGGCAAGCTGGGCCTGCACGTCGCCGAAGGTACCGCCGAACGGATCGACGCCTATCTGGCGGATCGGCTAGGGTCGGGTGCGAGCAACCGGATGTCGGCTGCATCCTGACGGAGAACATGTGTGGAAACGACCGGTCGCGACGAGCAGGACGTAACCGCGGACGGCATTGTCGCCCGGCACTTCCAGATTCTCGAACTCGCACGCAGCGCCGGGAAAGTCGCGGTGGAGGAACTGGCCGACCGGCTTGGCGTCACGCCGCAGACGATCCGCAAGGATCTGAACATTCTCGCGCGCAAGTCGATGCTGTCGCGCGTCCATGGTGGCGCAGTCGTAACATCGGGTGTCGACAATATCGACTATGTCACCCGCCGCGCCGTCGCTACCGGGGCGAAGGCGGCGATCGGCAGGGCCGCGGCCGCGCTGATCCCCAACGGGGTGTCGCTGTTCATCAACATCGGCACCACGACCGAGGCGGTGGCTAACCACCTCGTCCACCATCGTGACCTGATGGTGATTTCGAACAACCTCAACGTCGTGGATATCCTGGCCGACCGCGACGGAATCGACATGGTCGTGGTCGGCGGCCAGGTCCGTCGCCACGACCGTGCGGTCGTCGGTGCGCTCGCGATGAACTTCATCCGCGCGTTCAAGGTCGATTATGCGCTGATCGGCATCTCCGCGATCGACCCGGACGGCAGCCTGCTGGATTTCGCGGTGGACGAAGTGCAGGTCACGCGAACGATCATCCAGCACGCGCGCAAGGTGATCCTGGTAGCTGATTCGAGCAAGGTCGGGCGTCCCGCGCCGGTGCGTGCCGGCGATCTGCACGACATCGATTATCTGGTGACGGACAATCTGGTCGGTCCCGCGCTGACCGCGGCGTGCGGGGAAGCGGACGTGAAGGTCATCGAAACGGATGATCGTTGAACATAGCAGCTGGACCACGCTGCAGTCATGACGATGTATCGCCGAACGCACATCGTCGCGATGATATGATTATGGTGACGATAGGGGTCGAAGGCGGACAGCATTGCCGACGCGATGTCGCTTTTCGACAACTCGGCGGGTGTGGCTTGACCGTCGCGCTGCTGCGGCAAGTTCGTGTCGTAGGCGGTCTGGATGCGACCGCCCCCCCGTGCCGCTGCGAGCGTTGCCCATGCGGCATCGGCGGCGCGCGTAGCTTCGCGTACCGCGGTATCGATCTGGAACCGTTCGGCGCGGTATATCGCCTCCGCTTGTGGTACGCGGGAGGATACCAGCGCGCCGGTCAGCAGGGGAACACACGTTACGCAGCGGCGACGGTCGCCAGCATCTCTTCGCATCGGCAAGGTTGACAACGACGCTGGCGCGCTGCGCCTCCAGTTGCGCCACGTCGCTACGGGTGGCCTGACCCAGCCCCCAGCGCGCGCGGATTGCGGACACCCGCGCGTCGAGCCGGTAGATGCCAACCCGCGCGACCTCGACCGCCTGCGGGTTGTAGAGTAGATCGGCATAGGCGGTAACGACACTTTCAATGATGACGCCTCGGTATCGCGTTTGCCGCGCTTCTCGCCGGATACTCGGTGCAGGGCTCTGTTGCAAAAAGCTGGCGGGTCTGAGCGCGGCCGTTGCCCCGATCGGTTTCAGGTGGTGTATACGTTGAACTGTCTCTCGATCAGACGCACTTCTCCCATGATGCCGCCGCCATATTGGAAGATGGCCGCCTGACCTTTGCGAAGGGCGTGCATGACCTCGAATCCCTTGATCGTCGCATAAGCCGTTGTCAAAGGGGGGCATAAAAAAGCTGGGGGTGACGGTGCTGATCCGGTAGCTTTAGGAGCATGTCGAAACCGGCTCCGCTTGTCGCTTACCGTCTGAAGGTCGGCCTCCGGGATATATCGCCGATGATTTGGCGACGCTTGCTGGTTCGCAGCGATCTGACGCTTTTTGGTCTGCACCGGGTAATCCAGATCGCGTTTGGTTGGGAAGATTATCATCTCCATGCTTTCAAGGTGCATGGGCGCCGTTTCGGCACGCAAAGGACGGGTGAGCGTCACCACCTTGTCGAGGACGGGAAAATTCTGAGGGAACTGACACTTGCCGACCTGTCGCTGCGAGTGCGGCAACGCATGATGTACGAATACGACTTCGGCGATTTCTGGGAGCACGAGATCCGCGTCGAAGCGCGTGAACAACCGAGCGCAGACAAGCCCTGGCCGGTCTGCACCGATGGTGCTCGCGCCGGTCCGCCTGAGGATATCGGCGGACCGGGTGGATATGAGCGATTGCTCGAACGTCTCGATGAATTGCGCTTCGATCAGGGAAATGGCCTGGATGACTTTCTGGATGAAAACGATACCAGCGACGGCGAGGAAGATGACGGCGAAGAGTGGACGCCAGCTGACCGCGCCGGGTTCGACGGTCCAGATGATCCGCTGCTGCGCTACGATCCAGATTCCATCGATCGCCGCGCCATCAATCTCGCGTTGAAGGCTGAGTTTGTCGGCAAGGACCGGCCAATGTCTGTGGACTGATGCTCAGGCAAGCTCGGCTTGAGCGCGTCTGTCATCGCGTACCCGCATGATCGTCTGCCGGCTTGTCGAGAACGCCTTGCTGAGCGCGGACACGGTTTCGCCGCTTTCAAGGCGGCGCTCGACCTCGGCGCGCTCGTCTGTTGTAAGGCTCGCAGGCCGTCCGATGGCCTTGCCCTCCGCCCGCGCGCGGCGTAGCCCGGCCTGGGTGCGTTCGATCAGCAGGTCGCGCTCGAATTCGGCGACCGCGTTGATAACGCCCATCGTCAGCTTGCCTGTCGACGAGGTGAGATCGACGCCGCCCAGCGCCATGCAGTGGACGCGAACGCCCATGCGATCGAGATCGGCGACGGTGCTCGCCACATCCATCGCGTTGCGGCCGAGCCGGTCGAGCTTGGTGACGACGAGGACGTCGCCATCCTCTAGCCGGTCAAGCAACCGGGCAAAACCCTTGCGTTCTTTCGCCGCAACCGACCCGGAGATGGTTTCGGCGACGATCCGCCGCGGCTGCGCTGCAAAGCCAGCGGCCTCAATCTCGTGCAACTGGTTGTCGGTCGTCTGGTCGACGGTCGAAACGCGCAGATAGGCAAAGGTGCGTGACATGGATCCGGCCTCGATTGTCCGGAAGGGGTGTCCAGTAAAATTGGTGTGTCCGCAAGATGGTAAGGCTATTTTATGGACAGGGTTAGCTGTAGGTGACCGTAACCGGTCGGTTTCGGACGGCGGCACCGATGTGCCGGCCAATGAGTTCCCTTCTTCATGGAGGAATGAGCTCATGCGCTTCACCATCACCCTCACCGCAGCAACGGACGACAGGCCAACCAGCGGCATATCCATCGCCGTCATCGAACGCGACGACGACACGCTTACGATCGATGATCTCGGTCTCAGGATCGCGGAGAGCAAGCGACTGCTGGCCGCGCTGCAGCTCGCTGTGGTTCAGACCCAGGCGCTCGACTGGTGTCGCCGCCAGCGCGCTTGTCCGTGCTGCGGATCAGCAAGGCAAATCAAGGATCATCGTTCGATCATGGTGCGCACGCCGTTCGGAAAGATCGCCGTGCCAAGTACCAGGTTCCGGCGATGTACATGTAAACCCACAGCGGGTATCGCGGCGCCGATCGTGGCGGCGCTGCCCGAACGCGTCACGCCGGACCTTCTCGAGCTAGAGGCGCGCTGGGCTTCGCTCGCGTCCTACGGCATCACCGCGGAACGCCTTGCCGACGTCCTTCCGATCGGTGACGCGATCAACGCGACGACGATCCGGCAGGACACCCTACGCGTCGCGGAGCGTTTGGAAGCCGAGCTTGGCACCGAGCGACGCTGTTTCATCGAAGGCTGCGAGGCGGACTGGACCGATGGTCCGCTGCCAGGACCGCCTGTCACTGTCGGGATCGATGGAGGCTATGTACGATCATGGTACGATCGGCCGAACAATTTCGAGGTGATCGTGGGTAAGTCCGTCGTCGATCCGGGCGAGGATGGCGAAATTAGCGAGCCAACGCGCCGGTTCGGCTTCGTGGTCGGACATGACGACAGGCCGCGTCGTCGCCTTCATGAATTGCTGCTGGAGCAAGGCGTCGGGATGGACCGTGAGATCACCTTCATGTCCGATGGTGGCAGGAACGTCCGCAATCTTCAATGGGACATGCGGCCGAACGCCGAGCATGTCCTCGACTATTTCCACATCGCCATGCGGGTGACGGTCATGCAGCAGATCGCGCGCGGATTGCCGCCCCCATCCGAGACGGATAAAGACGTGGCCGTCGCCACTCTCGAGCGAGTTCGGCACTTCCTCTGGCACGGCAACTGGCGCCGTGCTCTCGACCTAATCGGCGACGTCGAGACCAGAATGCTTGGTGCGACAGATCCGGATGTCACCGACGAGCCGATGAGCCACCCACAGGTCTCGCCGCAAGCTCGCAATCTCCTCAAGCATTTGCGGGAGTTCGAAAGCTATATCAGCGCCAATGCCAGCATGATCCCGAACTATGGCGAGCGACGACGATATGGCGAAGCAGTCTCGACCGCCTTCGTGGAATCGACCGTCAACCAGGTCGTCGCAAAGCGCTTCGCAAAGAAGCAACAGATGCAGTGGACGCCCAGAGGGGTGCATCTGCTTGTGCAACTCCGCGTCCGTACCCTTGATGGCACGTTGGCCAATGACTTTCAGAGGTGGAGGGACGAACGGAAGGCGGCATGACCCCCAACTTTCTCATGCTCCCCTACACCATAGATAGCAACACGGAAGTCGGATCCCGTAGTCGCTTCGGCCCCAGCGAAGCCTTTGGGAAAACGTGCCGAGAGCGCGGGCGCCAGACGCCCCAACTCTCCCATGATCCGCAAACGTCGCGACGCCTCTGCAACAGTAAGGCCCTCCGTCTTCGAGAGCTGTTTGGCAGTCGCATCGTCAGGATCGTTGAACGGTTCGTCAAACGTTGCAAGTCGAATGGTTTTCGTGTTCGATACGGCATGCGCTGCCGAAATCGCGACCGAGGCGAGGACGCAGGCTGCGCCAAGCCGAAAAGCACGCTTCTTCATCACCCTTCTCCTTCAACATAGCTACTGGTTACGTACGGACCTCCACATGCTTGGAGCTGCTGATATGCCTCTGGATCGCCTTGCAGGAACTCGATCGACCCATCACCGCCGCGGATCGTAACCTGCATTCCACTTTTGAAGAGGCGGCCATCGGGTGCCTTCACTGCCTTCGCGGTGCTGTCCCACACATGACCATGAGGCCAGATCAGCGTCCGCTTTGATCCAGAAACCATAAGGTAGGTACAGTTGCCGCGGTACGACAGCCGGCCATTTAAATGTTCCGGGATCACGATATCGGTAGGTGGAGATGCCGCTACGTACGGCGCTACAGCTGAGCATGCAGAAAGTTGAATGCAGCCGGTAAATACAAACAATCCCTTGAGAGCCACGGATCGTATGATAAAGCGAAACGGCATCTCTTATCGCTCCACCTGAGCGATATCACGCGAGACGACTCTGCTAAACGATACCCTCACCGGGTCGTTTGAAATAATGCTGTATGTTGGACTTTTGTCTGGCGTCAAGCCGCTTGCGCGCAAAGCTTTGTTGACTGGTTCGCCAGCGATCCGATTTAACACTTGCGGCAAGTTTGAGCTGCTAAGGCCCGAAAGCTCACCCTTGATTTCGCATCCGGCTGATCGACAATCTACGGAAATTTGCGTGGGAGCGCCAGCCGAGGCAAATACTTCTCTGATCTTGCCTTCGGTACCCGGTGCCCATGCGAGATCGCGGCTTTGGCTGTGAAGGGAACGCCGGACCCGTTCCGGATCGCCTGAAATATCGAATGCGCTACTCTTCTCCTCTGTGGTATCGGCCACGCGTGAGGAGATAGCGCTGGGGGTCAGGGAAGGCAATGCAGAGGAGCCGGTGACCACCTGGACCTCGCCGCGCTTATCGCTATAGGATCCAGATTGACGAAGAACCAGGGAACTGACAACGCCAAGCGCCGCCAAGGCAATAGCCAAAACGCCTAGTAGCCGAGGTGACTTGCGCCTTTCCATCACCGCAGGCTCCGATTAGCTTTGATATTAATTCCAAGCTTTAACATGCGATGTGTACAGCACGTTTGCTTCAAATTGATGTCACAGCAGTTGAAGATCGCTGAAAAAGGCCTTGGTGGAGGTTGACCCGATTTGGTTTACACCAAGCTCGCCGAGCTCCGAAAGCTGCTGCATGGTGGCCTCGACCCGGTGCGGACCCGTGAACTCACCGACGAGATGAGGGCGGCAGGGTTGCCGCTGTGATGGCGCCAAACCGGCATCCTGCGTCAGCGTATCAGCATTGTGCGTCCGTCTCACCGATCGTGCGCTGCGTCTCACGCAATGTGCGTCGAGCAACGCCATCCGTCTCAACTAATCTGCGCCGAAAACTCCCCTCTATTGCGCGTTTGGTCGAGCATCATTGCAGGCCGCTATAGATAGCGTTCTGCCAGCGTGCCTCCGAGGGAAAGGGCGTCATCCCATAGCCGGCTGACATTGCCGGAAGAGACGGCAGGAGTATCGGTATAGCTGAAATGGTCGCGAATGGGCACGCGTCGGAGTTCACGCAGAACGTCTTCCCGGTCGCATCCGGCGAAGCAGGTCACTAGAATTCCGCGATTGCCCTGGCGGATCGACAGGCTTGGGGTGCTGTCGGAATGCGCCGGGCAAAGGCACATGGCGGTTCTGCCGTGCCATGTGCCGCCAAGTGCGCCAACAAGATCGATGAGTTGCTGCGAAGGTCGTTCGGCTGTGAGGGCCATGATCGGCTCCTTTCACAACCTCGGCCCCCCTCCCCTTCTCCACGAACACCGTTTTAGAGGTTATCGGAGAAGCAAGACGGAACAGATCGCGCGATGGGTCGTGCGAGACGCGACTCTTTTCATGTCTCGAAAGCAGTTGTTGGAGCGAATAGTCCCGGCTCGAGCCGAATCGCCGTGGACTGAGAGGTTCCATCTCTGACGCTGTGCCCGCCAATCATCTTTGAGATGATTCGCGTTGCTGTGAATGCCCGTTGTCTGAGCTTCAAAGTCGGACAAGACTTGAGGATAAGTCCTCAAGCGGCGCGTGCTGGCGAGTGACTCATCTTGATTTTCGTCCGGGTTTATAGGCGAAATGATACACACGCGGATGGTCCGGGACTCGGGGGCAATAAGAGGGCTTGTCCCTGCGCACGCCGGGTCAGGTCACCCTATTTGACTAACCACCCTGCATTTGGCATATCTGTCCGGGATTAGGGGCCATTATGCGGTGCTTTTCACGAACCGTGGCCGGTTTGGGTTCAAAAAGGGGACATGCCCATGCTGTCGGGTCAGATTCTCGATGCGATGATTACCTCGTGCGAGAATGCCAAGACCGTGCTGCGACAGGCGGCCATTGATCCATCCGATCGCAAAACGCTGAACATTTCAATGGGGGCGACAGTCGCCGCTGAATTGCTCGGCCGAACGCCGGAAGCGCTTTCCAAGGCTGAGGCGCGCGGACGCTTGCCCGCCCCCAAGACGGCCACCAACGGACGCCGATTCTACACGGTCGAAGATTTGATCGCCATTCGCGAGAAGCTCGGCATCAAGATGGGTAAATTGCCCTCCGAGCGCGCGGTCGTCATCGCCGTGCAGAACTTCAAGGGCGGCGTCAGCAAATCGACGACGGGCAAGCATCTTGCAGATTACCTTGCGCTGCGGGGATATCGCGTTCTTGTTGTCGATTGCGATCCCCAGGCGTCGATGAGTGTTATGTTCGACGTCAATCTAGAGGCATTGGTGGACGAGACGCACACGCTCTCGAACTTCCTCTCCCCCAGAATCGACGAAGCCGATTCGCTGCGAAAGACGATCCAAAAGACCGCGTGGCCGAATATCGATATCTGCCCCGCCAACCTGGGCCTCCAGGACACCGAGTGGGAACTGACAGCAACCATCGAGGAGGGCCCTACCGCCATTGCCGGCGCGTTCCGCATGCTGAGAATTGGCCTGGAAGAGGTCCGGCACGACTATGACGTCGTTATCCTCGATCCTCCCCCTGCCATGGGCTTTTTGGGCGTGAACACGTTGACGGCCGCGGACGGCTTGCTGATCCCCGTGCCGGCTCGGCAACTCGATTATCTTTCGACAATCCACTTCATGCAGACCTGTCGCGAAGCGATGGACCTCGTCTCGAAGTTCGACACTTCGATCGACTACGGGTTCATTCGCGTCGTCTGCACCATGTTCCAGCCCAACAGGACCAACGAGGCTCAAATGCTTCAGGTCATGGAGAAGACCTACGCTGGCCAGATGCTGTCGACGCCGATACTCCTGTCGGAAGAGATCAAGAATGCCGGGTTGTCGATGTCGTCGATCTACGAAATCAACAAACCATATGGGTCGCACCAGACGTACACGCGGTGCCGTGACAACCTCAACATGGTGTTTCGCGAGATCGAAAAGGATATTTGCAAGCAGTGGCCGTCGCGTATGGCGCAGGTCGGCACCGACAGACTGACGGAGGCGGCATGAGCAGCGCAGGGGGCCGGCGTCGCAGCCTACTGGCGAATGCCATCGAAAGCATCGGCACGACCCCTGCCCCCACGTCCGTGGCCGAAGTCGCGGATGCCGAGGCGCTGGTCGATCGCGATAAGCCGGTCGACGAACCTTCGACGCCCTCATTCCTGGAGCGGCGTGGTATTGCGTTCGATGAAATCGCCCGCACGGTCAAACGTCCGACTATCCGTCTGAAGCCCTCGGAATGCTCCATCTGGCCGGGCAATGCTCGCGATCATGCGGCGCTGAGCCACGAACGCTGTGCCTCGCTCATTGATTCCATCCGCGAGGAGGGGACGAACCGCGAGCCGGTTGTGGTGCGGCGGACGCCGAACGCCGAGACCCCCTACGAGTTGATCGTCGGCACCCGCCGGCATTTCTCGGTTTCCTGGCTGAATGCCAACAACCATAGCGAAATCGAGCTCGTAGCGCGTATCGAGACGCTCGATGACGAGGCCGCTTTCCGGCTCGCCGATTTGGAAAATCGAGAGCGCGAGGACGTCACCGATTTGGAGCGTGCGCGCAATTACAGGCACGCTGTCGACGCATATTACAACGGGGTTCGCACGCAGATGGCCGATCGCTTGGCCATCGCCAAGCAGAACCTCCACAACCTCCTCCAGCTCGCGGAGTTGCCGGACGAGGTCGTGGCAGCGTTCGCCGAGCCCGGAGACCTCAAGGTCCGACACGGCATGCGGCTCTCGCCCCTGCTGAAGAACGAACAGCACCGCGACGCGATCATCGCCGCAGCTATAGCCCTCGGTGCCGAGCAACAGGCGCTGAAGGACGCTGGAAGCGACAAGATTGAGGGTATCAAGGTCTGTGAGCGCCTGGCCGCAGCCGCAGTGGCTCCCGCGGCGTCGAAGAAGCCTGTACCCCGTGCCAAGCCGGCCCTCACCGCCGCCTCGGGTCGCGAGATCGGACAGGTTCTTGCTGATACACGGGCCAAGGGAATTACGATCAACATCAACCCCAAGGGCACAGCGTCGGTCGACGAGATCCTCGAAGCGCTCCGCCCTGCCCTTGAGAGTGCGAAGTTCAGTCGAAATTGAGTAAAATCTAGTTTAACGCTTTATTTTCAATTAGTTGGCTCCCGGTAAAATGCGTTTTACCGATGCCACGGGACACGAGATGCAACAGGATCACCGCGAAGACGGTCAAGTAGACCTCTTTCTCCCTCAGCTGACTGCGCTTCCTCTTCGGGATCAGCGCGAAACGATGGAGCGGCCCTTTTTCTCGCTGTCGAAGCGCAAGCGACTCAAGCCGATCGACTATGTCAGTCCGGATCGTAAGATCACCGTCCATGTCTCCGCTAATTCGGAATATGGTCTGGCGACTATCTACGACCTCGACATACTGATTTACTGCGCGTCAGTTTTGATCGAGCACAAGCGGCGAGGTGCCAACGACATCCCGCAGACGCTCCACGTCGTCCCATACGACATGCTGAAGACTCTGAAGCGCGAGGTTGGTGGACGCGCTTACGATCTTCTGGGCAATGCCCTCGACAGGCTCCAATCGACCACGGTGAAGACGAACATCCGCTCAGGAGATGCCGTCGAGACCACCTTCTCCTGGATCGACAGTCACAGCCAGCTTAAGGATCGGTCCGGAAACGTGCGGGGAATGAGAATTACCCTCGCGAAATGGTTCTACGACGGGGTGTTGATGGACGGCGGCGTGCTCGCCATCGATCCGGCTTATTTCTCGCTCACAGGCGGGCGCGAACGCTGGCTCTATCGGGTCGCGCGCAAACATGCGGGTGGGGCCGGAAGCGACGGTTTCGCCATCTCGATGCCAACGCTCTTCGAGAAATCCGGCGCGGAAGGCGATTATCGGCGCTTCAAGTTCGAGATGACCAAGATCGCTCGGGAGAACGATCTGCCAGGCTACTCCCTGGACATCGAACAGCGTGACGATGCCGAACCGCTGCTGCGCATGACCAGGCGCGATCGCGAGCCGTCCGAGGAGGGCAAGCCCTCCCCTGCCCTCGCCCAAGCCTCGCCTGCGGCCGTCAAGGAAAAGGCGCCCGAGGAACCGGCTATCTCCTTCCCCTCGAGCGGGCATATCTCGCATTCGGCATTCGGTGCGATCGCCCGCGCCAACCTGCCCAGCCCCCAACGCGACCACGGTCTCGTTGGAGACGATTTCCGGAACTTCCTCCGGCAGCGCGAGATAGCGTTCGACGCGAAGAACATCACACAGATATTCGCGACCTTTTGCGCGAAGCAGCGTCCGGTCAACTGATCGACGCCGTAGGCGCAATCCGCCAAAACGGTCTTTCAGGAACAGGGTCGAGAATGGCTCGCGCGCGCACGTCAACTTATCCGTGTGGACCGTTCCCGAAGTAACGAGCCGGGCCCCGGACCCGTCTGTATGGCGCCCCATCAAATGTGCGTGGGCTGCGAAGATCCAACCACGCGCGATCCTTTGCCAGCCTTCTTCTCGGATGAGCTTTGCCGGGCACAGCTGCGCCAGCGGGAGGATCGCCCGTTCCACCTCTCCAGGCAGCCGTCACGGTACTTAGAGAACGGCGCTTATAGGGTGGGATTTGTGATCAGATTGCCCGGATCTGATAGCTGAATCACTGACCGGCTGACGCCGGTAGGATCAAGCGGTGGGGCTGAAGCCGTCCTTGTGGGTATGTCGGTCGAGGTAACGCATGATGATGTCATCGGTGATGTTGCCGGATGTGGTCGAGAAGTAGCCGCGCTGCCAGAAGCGTTGGCCCCAATATCGTTTGCGGATGTGCTCGAATTCCTGTTGGATCTTGCGGGATGAGCGCCCCTTGGCCCGGCGCACGAAGTCGCTGACCGAGACGTGCGGCGGGATTTCGACGAACATGTGTACGTGGTCCTTCGACAGCGCGCCGTTGATGATCTTCACGCCCATCTCGGCACAGACCTGACGGATGATCTCGCGCACCCGTAGCCGAACATCGCCGATCAGCACCTTGTACCGATACTTCGGCGCCCAAACGAGATGGTAGCGATGATGGAATGTGGTGTGACAACCGGACCGATACGCCATAGCCTGTAACCTCGGGAAAAGCGGAAGCTTCACGCCTTCGGCGGCTTCCGCTTTTCCCGAGGTTACAGGCTAGCACGCGAGTCTGTGGCTGAAGCCAGTATCCGACTGAAGTCGGAGGGGTTCCTCCTTGCTAGAGGACTCTAAAGGTCAAACTGTCGACGCTCCAAAGAGGCTGGGGAGGGGAGGGGGAGTCATCCTCGCTGCTTCGATGCCGTTCCTGAAATACCGTGAATGCTTCGACTGCAAACGCCTCCGGGAGCGCTAGACATCCACAATCGGCGCCCATCGCCTGGCCAAGCCCCGTTCTCAATGTACCGTCGAGATCACTGGCCGGCTCCCGAGAAACCTCGAAACTTCGCGGTCCAGGCAGCCGAGCGGGATGCGCTCAAGGCAACAAAACGTCGAGATCATCGCCGTTTTAGGTCAGTTCCGCAGGGTCCCGTTCCTAAAAGACCGTCAATGATTCGCCCAAGGACTCGGGAGGGCCGCGGAAATGCCGCTCGACTCCTCCGAACACAGGGCGGCCTCGCCTGACGCCTATAGTTCGACAACGAGCGCTGCCGGGTGTAACATGCCTGAAAGGCACGGAAAACAGCCACTTTGCGGACGAGTAAAACGCGTTTTACTCCCTTGGAGACGTCCTGTGGCCCGCGCCGTGCCCACGGTATTTCAGGAACGGGGCACGGTACATGAGGAACCGAATCACGGTTCAATGGGAACGCCCCGCAGGGTATTTCAGGAACGGCCAAACGGTATAATGGGAACGGCGCTGAACTCCCGACTCGCGCTGAATCGGCGAGTCGCGAAAGATCCATCCACAGCTTAACTTTTTATCCTATTCTCTAAAGAGATTAACACGCCTGCGGCGCTCCCTTCTTTTGAAGAATTGATTGGGAAGAAGGGGAAGGGACGATCGCCGCGCACTAAGCACGTCGTCCACCCAAAAAGCTCCGTCGCGTGCGTCGCCTCACACACCCGACCGCAGATCGACGTCGATTATCGCGGCGCCTAGACTCCTTGCAAGCCAGCCATCGCGGAGCACCTCACTACGCTCAGGTCGCCGAGGGCACCGTGACAGGAGCCATTTTCCAAGACCCGAACGAAGTCCGACCTGCACTGAGCGCCGCCAGCAGCCCGCACAGCGTGTTTCCGCTCTCGGCTATCCCCACGGCAAGCAAAGCGCCCAGAAGGCCGCTGTGGGGCCTTCCTGCCAAGCCTGATCACGAGAAGCATGCCGTTGTGGGTCAGAGAACCCGTGGACTGGACATTGCAGCTACCGCCTTCAACTATCGATAGACGATAGCCGCCGACTGCAGAGCTCGTGTTTCACCACTGGGACAAGGGGAACGAGACCGCGCTCGCCGGCAAATCAGTTCTTGCTGCATCCAGCGCTATGAATTGCGAACAGGGGAGGGGAGGCAGCTACCCCTTTGGTGAAAGGTTTGCCGGCGCACCTCGGTAGAGAGGCCCCGGCCAGCCGACGACATTCCAATCGTTCGACAGAAGGATGCTCCGGTTGATAGACCGGTTCATCAGACCGGGCGGCAAGCGAAAGATCCTCCTGCGGACTGTCGTTCACAAACTCTCGGCGCGATGCTGGAGAAGCTTGTCGATGTTCTCCATCTCGCGATCGAAGGCATCGAAGACCTCCGACAGCTCGCGGCTCGCTGGCGGGGGAGGGACCACGTTGCGCGGCCGTCCACGCTTGGGCGCTGCAAAGCCAAACTCGATGGCAAGGTCCGTGCTCAGGAACACGCGCCAGGTCCGCCGCTGGGTGATCTCCACGAGCAAGCCGCAGTCGACGGCACGGCCCAGCAGTTTGCTCGCGCCGGCAACGCTCATGCTGAGGCAGCTCCGCCAGCGACTGAGGCGAGAGCAGTGGCCGGTGATGGAGGAGGGCCAGCGAGCCCCGGGAGGTGGCCAGGTCGATATTCCGCGACGATCGCATGCTGGGCCGCGCGATGGAGCTTTTCCAGCTCGTGCAAACCGTGCGAGGTTTGCGGTGGCGCTTGCCTCAAGGCTGCGCATGGCCGCATACCAGTCCTCGTCTCCGACAGTTCGCTTCAGCCTAAACGCCTTCACGCCGCCACGAGGCAGGGCAGGTGTCACGCGACAAAGTTTCCAACATCGGTGTAAACTATTGAATTAAAGTCAATATTCTCGCGATAAAGTGACAGTCAAATATGACGCACAAAAGATTCTGCTTTCAACGGTGGTCAAAACAAACGACAGTCTGCGCGGCCGAAAGAGAGGGAAATTTCCCTATGATCGAACGCAAACCGCCAAGAATGGCAGCGTATTCGAAGCTGCGCTAACGCGCGGCGCGGACCTCTATCAAACTTTCCGCAAATTGGTTCCGCTGGACGCGCCGCTGGCGGCCGACGTTGTTTCTGTCATTGCCCGGGAAACTGGCTTGGGCGAGCGGCGAATTCGGGAGTTGGCGCGGCGCTATCGCAGCAAGCCCATTGCCGAGAGCCTGGCCTCACGGCCGCGCGGTCCAAAGCCAGGAAGTAGACAAGCGCCGCCAGAGGTCCTCGTGGCGATCGATGGCCTCATTGAAGAATCGTTCTGACGAAAGTGCCGCTCAGTGTTCGGGAAGCGGCGCAGCAGGTGCGTTATTTGCTGATCGCCGATAATGGCGACTACGGCTTCGATCCCGGGATCGTTCCAAGTTTTCGAACGATCGAGCGGATAATCGGGGAGATAAGCGAGCCGCAGAAGGCTCGTTTCATGGGTTCGAAACGGCGTACCGCCCACGAGGCGCACCCGGGGGAATACCACAGCGATGGTTTGCTCGATGTGGTCCAGATGGATCACACCCCCGCCGACGTCATACTTGTCGACAGCACACACCGTATGGCTCTGGGCCGACCGTGGGTGACCTTGCTCATCGACGTCTGGAGCCGATGCATTCTCGGCTTCTACGTGAGTTTTTGGGGCACCTTCGATTTTTCGATGCGGACGGGCAATCGCCAATGCTCTGTTGCCGAAACAGCCGTTGCTCGAGAGTCTCGGTCTCGAAATCGAATATCCAATGCATGGTTTTTTCAGGAAGTTGCATGCCGATCACGCCGGATCTCATCGCGCGGAAGTTTTAGAAGCGCTTGCAAGACTTATGGCATCGATCCGGACGTCCGCCCACGTGGTCCGGCGCATTATGGCACGCATATCGAGCGTCTGATCGGCACCATGACGCGTAGAATGCGGCTTCTTCCGGGGGCGACGGAGGTAATGTTACGGCGCGAGACGGCCATGATGCGGAAGCGGACGCGGCGATGACGCTTGAGGAATTCGAGCGGTGGTTGGTCCGGGAGATTTGCCGCTATCATCATACACCTCACGAAGGACTGGGTCGCGTCGCACCTGCGCAAATGTGGTCCACGGGTGTCGAGAGCCACGGGCCGCTGGCGCCGCCAGGTGTCGATATCGAGCAGCTAACCCGCCGATTTCTGCCGTGGGTCGAGCGGACCGTTCAATCGGGCGGCGTGAAGATTGATCATATTCGCTATTGGCACGAAAGTTTGGCGCCGCGCCTGGGTCTCAAGGTCATGATCCATTACGACGACAGGACTATCCAGGAGGTCTATCCTGTCATCGATGGAGTTCTTGTCGCTGCTGCTGCGGTGGGCAATTATCCGAACGTGACCAGGCCTGAATGGGATGTTGCGGTCGCTGCACGGCGCCATTCCGGCGTGGTTTACCAGCATGCTGGGGGTCAGGCTGAAATTGCGCGGCTTGTGCATGCCAACAGGCAGGAAGTTCTCAACGCGAAATCCCGGACGCGGGGCTTGCGAGACGCGCGAAAAAGGCTGGAAAGGGAAGGTGTATCCCACGCCGCTCAGCCGGCAAATCAGGAGGTTTCCAATGTACCAGTTGGGTATCGGTGCCGACTTACACGATGAAGGGTGGCTCAAATGGAGGGATTAGGTCAGCCGCACAGTTCCGCTTTCTGGATCGACTTCGACGAAGCGCGTTTTGCCGTGGAAACGCTGGTTGATATCGCACATGACGAGCCTGATGAACGGCCGCCCTGCGTCATTCTCGTGGGTCAATCCGGTATGGGGAAGACATCGATCCTGCGCGAAGCCCAGCGGCGTATCGAATGCGACTTTCCAGAGCCTGAAGGGTGGCGGGATGCCGGTATGCTCCCGTCCTCAGGACCGTGATCCCAGCTAGTCCGACGTCGCTCAAGATCAACCTGACCTTGTTGTGGAAGCAGGGTTGGCCGATCACCACCAGTATCCACCGGATTGCCGACCTGAAAGTCGTTGAATTGCTCGGCAGACAGCGGACGCGGTTAGTGGCGGTCGACAATGTTCACGCCATTCTCACCGCGGGCGGCAGGGCGAGGCGTGACACCCTCGATGCATTCCGGTTTCTGATGAGCGAAGGCAATGTGTCTATGGTTGTCGCCGGTCTCGAAATCGCCGCAGACATTTGCCGAGGACGTCGAGCTGGCCTATCGCTCGATCGTCCTGCGATTGCCGCTCTGGCCGCCTGGAGAGCCATCCCAGCGCCTGATCCTTGCGCTGGCGCGGGGATTGCGCATCATCGAGCCGGAACGCTTCGCTGAGCCCGAGATGGCCGAATTCATCTGGCGCACCAGCCATGGCGTGACAGGGAATTTCAAACGGCTTTTGCATTGGGGCCATAAGATTGCCTCTCGCGACGGTCGTCAGCGTGTTGAATTTGCAGATTTGCGCGCAGCAGCAGCGATGCTCCCGGCTTCAGCTTGATGGCCGCCAAGTGGTCGCCCAATCTTGAGCCTGAGACGCTGGCGTTCCCGATCAAGCCACGCAGAGATGAAGCGTTTGATTCGTGGTTGAGCCGCTTGACCGCCGCCCACCGGGTGAGCCGGGCACAATTGTTCCGCCATCTGGAGATCGCGCGGGTCTTTCGCGCTTGGACCTGGCGCGAGGGAAGGGCGGTCTCGATCCGGCGCTGCATGCGGCCTGCGATGCGATGGTGGAACGGCTTGCATGGGCGGTCGAAATCGATCCCGAGCAGATCAATGCGACCTTTCTCGCGTGTGAGGCGGAGGCGCTCCTGCCCTCTGCGCACCGCCATTACGTCTGTGCGCTATGCTGTTACGAGGCGCATCTGGCTGGCGGGCCTATAATCGTGCGCCGCGAATGGATTTTTCGGGCGACCTGGCTATGCAGCCTGCACGGGTTGCCGCTCACCGACATGCGGAGCCTTCCATTGGAGGACACGGGGCGGCAATTGCAGGCGTTCTTGGCGCATGCCGTGATGCGATCTCGCAGAATTCAATGGAAAATCAAACCGACTTCTGCCGCGCTTGCGCGAAACAAGACAGTGATCGACTGCCTGATGCGCCCTAGCGATTGGGTGGGGCTTGCGCCGCCATACCAGCGTTATCAGGAGCAGTTCGTAGCCAATCAGTACCATTTTGCGCGCGAACGGATCGGCATGCTGGCGCTGGCGCACAGCCCACGTACGAAAGCCGCGCACCGCTTTGAGCGTATGATCGCAACCAGACTGGCCGAGAGGCCGCTGACTGAAGGTAGAATTGAAACGCCGGTTCGAGGTGCATTGCGTCTGCGGACCTGCAAGCTCCCCAAGCCCAGATCCAAATGGACCTGCGACATCTTTGCGCTGATCGCCACATACGGCACTGTGCGCCAACGCCAGGAGAAAGAAGGGAGCTGGCGGCGGAATTCGCGCGCTACGAGGGTCTTCCTCTCCCGCCGACGGCAGCCTGGCCGTCTAGAAGCTTGCTTGATGCCGCCAATCTGGCAGTGCCAGGGTTGGCGTAATGGCGCAGACAAAGGTCGTGAACGGGCCTTGAGCGTAGGCCATGCGTGTTGCCTCCAGCTGGCGCAGGAGTTTGGCAGCACCGGCCTTGGTCGCGCCAAGCGCGCGGGCAAGTTGGGCGGGGGTGAGGGTGCCAAGGCCGAACAGCAGCATCCAGGCATGATAGAGGCGCGAGTTCGAACGCTGGCTCGGAAACTCGCGCGCAAAAACATCGGCGCCGCGCGGGAAACGGGCGATATCGCAGGCAGTAGCATAGAGTGCATCGTGCAGACTCTCGCGGGCTTGGGCGCGGCGCTGGCTGGGGTCGCGGTCGGCCCTGAACAGTCGGCGCTGGACAAGGCCGGGGAAGGGGAGGGGGGTCTCGCTCAGCCGAAAGGCATGCCCGCGCGCGCTCGCCGCCAGGTTGATTGCCCAGCACGGGGTTCGGGCGGTTGCCGTCAGGGCATCGGGCTCGTTCCCGCGCGAATAGCGGAAGCGCTCGACGAGGGAAAGCAGCCGCTCGAGTGGATCGCCGGGCAGCTTGGCGTGACCCAGCGCGTCGAGTACGGCACTGAGTTCGGGAAGGCTGGCAGCGACGATGGTTTCGGTCTCTCGGGCTTCGCTGGCCATCGGCAGGATTGCGATCTTGCGCACTGTCCGGATGGCCTCGGCGATCACCTTTTCGGGGGTTGGCAGGGCGTGCTCGAAGAGGGCGAGGAAGGCGTTACGCTCGCCCATGCATTCGGCGCCGATCAGCGAGGCCCCGAGGGTAATCGCCCGGTCCTGGCGGTATTGCTCCCAGGCACGGCTGAGCCAGTGGAGGGCGAGTGCGGCGCGCATTTCTGCGGAATAGCAGGTGTCGGAGGCCAGCAGGCATTTGGCCAGAGCATCGATCTGGCCGATACGGAAGGCGATAGGGCCGGCGTCGATCGTGCTGCTCAATTCAAGGCTTTCGCTCTGGAGGCTGCGAACTGGCTAACGGGACAGGGAATCGTCGTCAACACAGAGTTTACTAAACCTACGCTTTGGTATCCTATCCATAGCATCGTAAATCGGCGGTATTTCCATAATCTAATATTATGGTAAAATCAGCATTGCCCAGAGTGCCGATTTTGGCCCATAAAGTGCCCATGAAATCCACCCAAAACGATCCTTCCGCATGACAACCGATCGTCCGTTCCCGTCATCGGTGGAACTGGTGCTCGGCGGCCACGGGATGCTGATCGATACCCGCGCCGCCAGTCCGCTGGCGCTTGAGGCCGCAGTCGCGGCGATGGCGCCGGCGACCAAGGCGGCCATCACGGCCGATCTCAAATGCTTTCTAGGGTGGTGCAAGGCGCGACGGCCTGTCGCCACGGCTGTTCCCGCCGAACCGGAAACGCTGGTCCACTACTTGCACTGGTTGTCTAAAGGATCGGACACGCGCGCGGGTGCCAAGCCCGCCACCCTTGCCCGCCGGATCGCCTCGATCGCGCGCATTCACCCGCATCCTGGGTTTTGGCGACACAGAGCCGCTGCCCACCCAGGCTGGAATGGTGCGCGATACGCTGAAAGCCATCCGCCGCAAAAAGCGTGAACGGCAAAAGCAGGCTGCGCCGCTACGGCTCGGCGAGGCGATGCAGGAGGGTCAGGCACCGCCCGAGGGGGTAACCGTCAACGCACTGCTGGCCTCGTGCGGCAGCGACATCATCGGTCTGCGTGACGCAGCGCTGATCAGTCTCGCCTATGACGCGGGCTTAAGAGTCTCCGAACTGGTCGGCACCACGGTTTCCGATCTGCGCCAAGTCGGCGATGGCAGCGGACGGCTCGACATCGCGCATTCCAAGACTGACCAGTTGGGGGAGGGGGCTCTGGCCTGGCTGTCGGGCGACACCATGGCGCGCCTATCGACCTGGTTGCTCGCAAGCGGCATCGGCGAGGGTCCGGTGTTTCGGCGCATCAATGTTCTGAGCGGTCCGCCAGACGCCTCCGGGCAGCGAATTGTGCGGCACTACATCGGGGCCAGGCCGCTCACGCGTCAGGGGGTGGTTGCGATCCTGCGTCGCCGGGTGCTGGAGGCGGTCGATTGCGGTCTCGTTCGAAGTCGAGCCCGGGATGGAAGGTGACAACCGTGCGTGGGCTGAGCGCGCACTCGTTCCGGGTCGGGTTAACACAGGACCTGTTCGCAGCGGGCGAGGACGGCGCAGGGATCGCGCTGGCGCTGCGCTGGTCCTCGCCGACCACCGCGCTGCGATATGCCCGCGAGCTTGCCGTAGGCAATAATGCGGCCGCACGGGTGCTGGGCAAGTTGCGAGGGAGCGGCTGAGGCAGAAGCAGGCCAATGTCACTATTGTTGAAGCGCTAAAGGCTCCGCTTGGACCCGGCATGACGTCAATTATGGTGCGTCACAGCAGGGGAGTGGTCACCATCCCCTTGTCGCGCAGAGCGAAGGGCAGCGAGAGCCAGGGCAGGGCGGTGCTGTCGAGACGCGCATGCTGGCGGACCCGATCGAGCGCGCGGATCAGCGGCGAATGGTCCGCGGCTATCTCGATCTCGCCGATCGCGGTCGGAAGCGCGTCGCGCCAGGCGAGGGGGTCGGGATCGCGCAGCGCCGCTTCCCAGGCGGGAAAGCGATCGAACAGGTCGAGGTTGGTCGACCGCAGCGGCCGGCCGGGGATTTGCAGCCCGCAGCCCCAGGAAAATACGTCAATTTCGTCGATCTCGGCCGATTGCAGTTGCAGGGCCCGGTGTAGCCACTCCAGGCGGCGCGGCGTGCCCAGGCCGATGCCACCGAACTAACGCAAAACCGGGCATCGAGACGCGTAATGGCGGCCGTGCAGGAGGCGATCGCGGAGACCATCTTCGCGCTGTAGGCGGGGCCGTAGCGGCTGTTCGAGAGAGGCGCGTCCACGCCGTCTTTTAACCCAGAGCTGCTCTCAGTCAAATTGGCTCGTATGCGTAGTCGTGATAATGGGAGATTATCACGACCCTATTATTATGAGAAGGACCGGGCTATGTCTCGCCGTCATGGCGAAAACGGCCCTCACCCGCAGGCAAAGCACGCCGCCCGCCGGCGCCGACGACGTCGTGGGCGAGGTCCGCGCGCTGGCTATCGACAAGGCGGCGGTCGATCCGCAGGTCATCGCGGCCGCGGCGCGGGCCTGGTCGCCGAACACGATCCGCGCGTTCCTTTCCGACATGAAGCTCTGGGATGCTTGGTGCCGGCGCACCCGAGTGCGGGCAGGGGAGGCGACCGCCGAGACCGTCGCGGCCTATGTCCGCGCGCTGTCGGGTCAGGATCATGATGAGGCGACGCGGGCGACGCCGCAGAGGGCGGCCGCGACGATCGCGCGCTATCTCGTCAATATCGGCTGGGCCTATCGCATGGCGGGGCTGGACGATCCGACCGCAGCCCCGCTCGTGCAGCTCGAGCACAAGGCGGCGCGCAAGCTTCTCGGCACCCGCCAGACGCAGGCGCGGGGTATCCGCTACAAGGGCGATGTCAGCGATCTCGACGCGCCGGCGAGCGGCGTGAGCCTCGCGGTCCTCCTCAAGGCCACGCGCCGCGATCTCCTGGGCGCGCGCGATCGCGCGCTACTGCAGGTCAACTATGATACCGGCTGCCGGCGCTCCGAACTCGCGGCGATGCGTATCGAGCATATCGACGGGCCCGACGTCGACGGGGCAGGGGTGGTCGAGATCGGCCGCAGCAAGACCGATCAGGAAGGGCAGGGGGCTCTCGCCTATCTCTCGCCCGCGACCATGCGCGCGATCGCTGAATGGTGCGACAAGGCCGGGATTGCGCGCGGGGCCCTGTTCCGGCGCGTCGAAACCTGGTTCGATGGCTCGATCCGCGGTGTGGGAGAGGAGGCGCTCAACCCCGGCACGATCACGCTCATCTACAAGCGGTTGATCCGCCAGGCATTCGACAAGAAACTGCTGGGGGCGATGAGCGAGGCCGAGCTCGAGCGCTGGGTCGCGGCCGTGTCGAGCCATTCGATCCGGGTTGGCGTGGCGCAAGACAATTTTGCGGCAGGAGAGAGCCTGCCCGCCATCATGCAGGCCTATCGCTGGCGCGATCCCAAGACGGTCATGCGCTATGGCGCGAAGCTGGCGGCCAAGAGCGGAGCGAGTGCGCGTCTCGCGAAGCGTTTCGGCGGTGAATGACAGGTTTTAGCTGTCCGCGTTTGGACAGTCGCAAACCGATGACCTGGCGCGGTTGGGCAGTGAGCGACACCGACATGCCTCAACGACCGAAGAAGCGAGCTCGCCGTCGGGCCGGCCCTAGCGCGCACCGATGGGGGCGAAGCCGCCGACCGGCGGGAACGCCTGTGCGCACTGCGACGTTCTTCTCGTCAGCGCGAGCATGCGTGACTGAACCTCTCCGGCTCGAAACCAAATCCCAAAGTGGAGGGCGGCATGGCCCGCATGTCGAGCGATTTCTTCGTCCAGCGCCTCAAGGATTGGGGCGTGAGCCGAATCTACGGCTATTCTGGCGATGGCATCAATGGCGTGCTGGGGGCGCTCCAGCGCGCCGAGAAGGAAGGCTCGGGCATCGAGTTCATCCAGGTCCGCCACGAGGAGATGGCGGCCTTCATGGCGACGGCGCATGCGAAATTCACCGGCGAGCTCGGCGTCTGCCTGTCGACCGGCGGTCCGGGCGCGACCCACCTGATCACCGGGCTCTATGACGCCAAGCTCGACCATGTCCCGGTCCTCGCGATCGCGGGCCAGGCCGAGAGCACCGTGCGCGGTGCAAGCTATCAGCAGGAGCTCAATCTCGACCGACTGTTTGCCGACGTCGCCGCCTATGTGCAGGAGGCGAGCGCGCCGGCGCAGGTCCGCCATGTGACCGATCGCGCGATCCGGATCGCGGTCGCGGGCAACGCGGTCTCAACCATCGTGCTGCCCAAGGACATACAGGATACGAAATATGAGGAGCCGGGCCAGGCGCACGGCTTCACCCGCTCGGGCACCGGCTATGCACATCCGATCGTCGTCCCGCAGCCCGCCGATCTCGCGCGCGCGGCGGAGGTACTGAATGCAGGCGCCAAGGTCGCTATCCTGATTGGGGCGGGAGCCCGCGGCGCGTCGGCCGTGGTGACCGAGGTCGCCGACCTGCTTGGCGCCGGCGTCGCCAAAGCGTTGCTCGGCAAGGATGTCCTGCCTGACGATCTGCCGTTCGTGACCGGGGCGATCGGCTTGCTCGGGACCAAGCCATCGTCCGACCTCATGCGCGAGTGCGACACGCTTCTGCTGATCGGCACGGGCTTTCCCTGGGCCGAGTTCCTGCCGAAAGACGGGCAGGCGAGGGCCGTGCAGGTCGACATCGACGCATCGATGCTGGGGCTGCGCTACCCCGTCGAGGTCAACCTGCATGGAGATGCGGCCGAAACGCTGAAAGCGCTGATCCCGCTGCTCCAGCGCAAGGATGATCGCAGTTGGCGCGAAGGCATCGAGAAGGCGACTGCGCAGTGGTGGCAGACGCTCGAGGAACGCGCCATGGCGGAAGCAAAGCCCGTCAATCCCCAGCGCGTGGTCTGGGAAATGTCGCCGCGTCTGCCCGCCGACGCGATCGTCACCTCGGATTCGGGCTCATGCGCCAACTGGTACGCGCGCGACTATCGCGTGAAGGTCGGGCAGCGTGCCTCTCTCTCGGGCGGTTTAGCCTCTATGGGCGCTGCGGTTCCCTATGCGATCGCGGCCAAGTTTGCTTATCCTGATCGGCCCGTCGTGGCGCTGGTCGGCGACGGCGCAATGCAGATGAACAATCTGGCCGAACTCATCACCGTCCAGAAATATTGGAAGCAGTGGCGCGATCCGCGCTTCATCGTCTGCGTCTTCAACAACGGCGATCTCAACGAGGTCACGTGGGAACAGCGGGTGATGGAAGGCAATCCGCGTTTCCCGACGACGCAGGATATTCCGGACGTCCCCTACGCGCGCTTCGCGGAATTGCTGGGGCTTGGCGGCATCTACGTCGATGATCCATCCGCGCTTGGGCCGGCGTGGGAAGTTGCGCTCTCCGCCGATCGCCCGACGCTCATCGAGGTGAAGACCGATCCCGAGGTCGTGCCGTTTCCACCGCAACTGACGCTCGAGCAGGCCAAGGGTCTGATGAGTTCGATGGTGATGGGAGACAAGGGCCTGGGCACGATGATCGCCGACACGGCGCGCCAGCTCCTGGTAACTAATGCGCGATTCAGCGGTTAATGGACCGTCAGCATCTTGCTGCTAGGTGGTCGGCATGCCCCAAGCGACACTTCAGGCCTGGCTTTCACTCTATGCCGCGGTCGGCGTCATGGTGGCGCTGTGCGCTGTCCTCGCGATGATAAAGACCGCCTACGATTATCGTCTGGGAACTAGGAAACTCCCAACTGCGACCGTCCTCGATAAGGTACTCGTTGCACCCCGGTTGTGGATACGTTGGCAGATCAACTATCTGCTCGGCGCGCCGGCGATCCTCGGAATTGCGATCTATTACGCGCACTACCTCGGGTTCGATACTCTTGTAGATGTGTAAGCGAGTAACTGGACCCCCCTGCCCCGGAATTCCTGTCGACCCACTGCCAAACCGGCGGTCTGAATCGATGCTGTCCTGAACGATCCGGTGCTCCACCCTCGAGTGATCGCTGCGACATAGTCCATCGTCTCGCGAAACGGCGGAATACGGCGCATCGATCGAACGCGTCCTGGACCTGCATTGTACGCGGCCAAGGCTAGATCGACCCGCTTGAACTCATCCAGATGCGCGCGGAGGTATCTGGCCCCTCCCCTCAGGTTCGACAACGGATCTCTCGAATTGAAAACCCCAAGTCCACGCGCTGTACCGGGCATCAATTGGGTAAGGCCAACGGCGCCCTTCGGTGATACGATCAATGGGTCATAGCGGCTTTCCTGGGCCACCAGTGCATCGAAAAGCCCGACTGGCACACCAGCTTCGCACGCCACGGCCTGGATCAAGGGGTAATATTGAGCCCGCCGAGCTTCGAGCCAGCCTGGAAAATCGCCGCGTGGACGGTAGGGTGTGATTGAGCAAGCCTGTGGGGTGTAGAGATAACTTGCGATATCGGACATCGCTGCCCGGCCAGCTCCCCCCGAAACCTGGCCAGTCTGCATCCAAAGGGGCACCGATATATGCGACGTGCTTATTGCCTCCTCTTGGGGTTCCATTACGGGGCTGCCGAATGATCTGAAGTCATTGCCTAAAACGGCTTCCATGCTTGGTACTGGCGGCGTTCCGTCTGTTGGCATACCCCGCATTCTCGGGCCCACATCGATGACGGCTTCAACTGCCTGCCCATCAAATGTCATTACCTCGGCCTGCTTAGCTGCCGATGTTTGCGCCCATAGCAGTGCCATAACACTACCCACTACGCATAAGCTCGAGTTCGATCGCGTGTTCATCGATCATTGAACATCATGTTTCGATCAACCGCACAACGTGGAAAAAAATTCCACTATCTCCCAGTGCTTGATCCAGACTAGGTCAGGCAAACCCCCGTGGGTAGCAGCTAGCTCACAGATATCTGCTGGTTGGGTATCAGCTAGCTATCACATAGGTAGCGGTTGCCAAACTGCTAGAGAGCGGCTAGCTATCCAGTCGTTCGAACTATTACAGGATCGGTCATGGCTGCTGTCGTAGCATTCGTCTCACAAAAAGGCGGTGTAGGAAAAAGCACCTTGGCAAGAGCCCTTGCTCGCGAGGCGGCGGCAGGCGAACTGCGGGTTAAAATCGCCGATCTCGATACTCAACAGGGCACTTCGGTCGATTGGCACCGAGCACGCCTTGGCATCTCCATCGAGCCGATTGTGTCGGTTGAGGCATTCAAAACCGCGTCTCAGGCCCTGGCCGCTGCAGACGGCTTCGATCTGCTTATCATCGACGGCCCCGCTCGGACCAGCAAAGCTACACTTGAAATTGCACGGTCATCGTCACTCGTGGTTCAACCCACCGGCGCATCCTTGGACGATCTCAGGCCTGCCGTCCGCGAATACCATGCCCTTGTTAAGGAGGGTATCCCGACTGGACGGCTCGTTTTTGCGCTCAACCGCATTGGAACTTCGGCTGAAGAAAATGACGCGCGGGCGTATTTGACCGAAGCGGGGTATAATGTCCTCGACGGTTCGATCGTGGAACGACCAGCATACCGGCAAGCGCAGAACCAAGGCCTGTCAATTACCGAAACCAAATTCTCCGGCCTTAACCAGCGTGCTGATACTCTGATCCAATCCCTAATCGACAAAGTAGCGGGGTGAATGATGGCCGATATCTCGAAGCTAAAGAAGGCTACTCGTTTGGGTTCACCCCCACCAATCAGTGAGGCGAGCCAGAATTTGGATGCACCCGAAGTAGCCCCCGCCCCTCCGGCTGCACCGCTGATAACCGCAACCCGCATTGATGCCCGCAGTTCGCGCAAGACTAACCGCACTCAACAATTTGCGACTAGGGTCACACCCGAATGGGACAATCGAATCCGCGAAATAGCTCAACGTGAGGGTCTGCTTCTTACAGAAGTGCTCGAGAAGGCACTCGACGCTTATGAGAAACTGCTAGCTCAAAGGTAGCTAGCCGCTAGATACCAGCCATCTCAACGCTAGATAGCGGAGGTCTAACTGCTAACACGGGGATCTTCCGCTAGCTGCTAGCCAGCAGCTACTGAGTCACCTAGGAAGGGAGAGAAGGGGGTCAGAGGCAGCGAGAAAGGATCGGTCATGCCCCTCGTTGCGCTGAAACCCACCCAGACCATCGTGGACATCGTCGGCGCCCTCGGCGGCACCTGGCACGGCTACAACGCCATGTGCCGTTGCCCGGCCCACGCCGACAGCGATCCCAGCCTCTCGATCCGGCAGGGCCATGACGGCATCCTCGTTCACTGCTTCGCCGGCTGCACCGCCGAGGACGTGCTCCGCGAGATCGCGCGCATCAGACCCGGACGCACCTACGACCCACCCGCTGAACAGCGCACCGGCAGACCCGCCAACATCGAACGGCTGTGGAACGAGGGGTTGCCGATCGCCGGAACGCCCGCGGAAGCCTATCTCCGCTTTCGCGGCATCACCGGCGCCTTCGACGACCTGAGCTACCACCCGCGCTGTCCGTGGGGACCGAAACCGCATACCCGGTTCCTCCCGGCGCTGCTGATCGCGGCGCGGGAGGGGCGCACGCTGCGCTCGATTCAGCGCATCTTCCTCGACCTCGCGCATGGCGGCTATCTCGACAAGGCGACGCTCGGCACGCCGGGAGGTGCGACCTGGCAGGGCATGCGCGTCACCGACACATTGGCGCTTGGTGAGGGGTTCGAGACCTCGGCCGCCTTCACCCAGATCCACGGCATCCCGTGCTGGGCGACGCTCGGCGCGGCGCGGCTCGACCGTGTCCACATCCCCGATAGCGTCACCACGCTGATCTTCGCCGAGGACAATGACTTCGAGGGCCGACGCGCACGACGCAAGGCGTGGGCTGCCTATCGGCCGCGCGGGCTGACGCTGAAGCGGATGCCGCCACCCTCACGTTATGGCGACTGGGCCGACGTCGTGAAACCCGGAGCCTGAGAGGGAAGGGGGGTCGGGGTCGTGAGCTGCACGAGCAGCCACAGACCCGGAGACCCCCATGACCGACCTGTTCGACCCTGCGCCCGCGCGCGCCGACCATGCCACCGCTGCCGCCCGCCTGCTGCTCCCCGCGATCGCCGGCGACGCGAAGATCACCCGAGCGATGCTCAACGACGCGATGATCCGCGCCTATGGCGGCACCGACGCCGATGGTCGCTGGACCCAGCGCGAGAGCTTCGAGGTGCTGGAGCATGCGACCGCGCTGGCGGTATGCGCAGCAGGCACCACGCCGGCGGTCGACGCCGCGATCGGGCTTATGGCGCGCCTTCCTACCCAGACCGTGCGCAGCGAGGAGCAGATCGACTGGCAGCAATTCTCGACCCCGCTCGATCTCGCCACGATCACGGTCATGCTCGCGAACGCACGCGCGGATGACATCGTACTCGAACCGAGCGCCGGCAACGGTCTCCTGGTAGCGGGCCTCCCGCCGATCGCGGCGCTCCAGCTCAACGAGATCGATCCCGCGCGCCGCGAGCGGCTGTCGGCCACCTTCCCGAAAGCCAGCGTTACCGGCCACGACGGCGCGCAGATCGCCAGCGTCATGGCATCCGCGGAGCGCCCCAGCCTCATCCTGATGAACCCGCCCTTCTCGCGCTCGCTCGGCCGCGGTGCCGACGCGCTCGCTGCGGTCCGCCACCTGCAGGCGGCGATCAAGCGTGTGCGGCCTGGCGGGCGCGTCGTCGCGATCATGCCCGACTGGTTCTTCAACTCCGCGCGCATGGGCACGATCTGGTCGACGACGCTGGCGAGCGTCGCGCTGCGCACCTCGATCCGGCTGACCCATGCCTATGGCAAGCACGGCACCGGAGTCGCGGTGCGACTCTATGTCATCGACAAGACGGTGGGTGATACCACGACGGTCACGCTCCAGCGCGGCGCCGTAAGCGACCTGGTCGAGGCGCTGGTCATCCCGCCCCGGCAGGATCTGATCCCGGAGGCCGCCACTCCGGCGCCGGTCAAGCGGGGCGGGGGGCTGTCCCTCCTGCGCAGCGTGAGATCGAAGCCCGCTGCCACCCCGCGCATCTTCCGCGCTCTCGCCAGGAACGAGGTTCTCCCGGTCGGCTACCAGGTACTCGAGACGCCGGCGCCACTCGCCGAGCAGTCCGGCGTCTATCTGCCCTATCGGCCGAGCCGTATCGTGTTCGACGCTGCCGGCGAGCATCCGACCGCGCTGGTGGAATCGATCGCGATGGGCTCGATCCCCGCGCCGATCCCCGTCCATGTTCCGTCGCTGCCCGAACGCACCGTCACCGAACGCCTCCTGTCCTCCTCGCAGCTCGAGACCGTCGTTTACGCCGGCCATGCCTGGACCCAGTATATCCCGGGCCTGAGCAAGCCAGACAAGGAGGGCGTGGGGCTGGTGCTCTCCGACGACGGACGCGCGTACCGCAAGGGCTATTTCCTGGGCGACGGCACCGGGGCAGGGAAGGGGCGGCAGGTCGCGGCCGTCATCCTCGACAACTGGCTGGCGGGTCGTCGCAAGAACATCTGGATCAGCAAGAACGAGGCGCTCCATACCGACGCGATCCGCGACTGGACCGCGCTCGGCGGTCTCGCGGCCGATGTGCAGCCGCTCTCGCGCTGGAAGATCGACGAGCCCGTCACGATGGACGAGGGCGTCCTGTTCGTGACCTATCCGACGCTGCGCTCCAACCGCGGCGACGCCACCCGGCTCGATCAAATCATCGCCTGGGCCGGTGCCGACTTCGACGGCGTCATCGCGTTCGACGAGGCGCATGAGATGGGCGGCGTCGCGGGTGGCGAAGGGTCGATGGGCACCAAGAAGGGCTCGCAGCAGGGCATCGCCGGCGTTCTCCTGCAGAACCACCTGCCCGACGCCCGCGTGCTCTACGCCTCGGCGACCGGCGCGTCGGAGGTGAACAACCTCGCCTATGCCGTGCGGCTCGGCCTGTGGGGGCCGGAGACCGCCTTCGCCAACCGCGAGGCGTTCATCACCCAGATCCGGCAGGGCGGGATCGCGGCGATGGAACTGGTCGCGCGCGATCTCAAGGCGACCGGCCTCTACACCGCGCGCGCGCTGAGCTTCGCCGGGGTCGAATATGACATCCTCCGCCACGAGCTGACGCCTGAACAGATCGCGGTGTACGACACCTATGCCGATGCCTGGGCGATCATCCATCGCGGCCTTGAAAAGGCGCTCGAACTCACCGGCGTCGTCGACGGCAACGAGGGCAAGACGCTCAACTCGGGCGCGAAGGCCGCGGCGCGCTCGCGGTTCGAAAGCTGCAAGCAGCGGTTCTTCGGGGCGCTCCTCCTGTCAGCGAAGCTCCCGACCGTCATCGCGGCGATCGAACAGCATCTGGCGGCCGATCAGTCGGTCGTGCTGCAGCTGGTCAGCACCGCCGAGGCGATCCTCGACCGCCGCCTGGGCGAACTGTCGCCCGACGAGCGCGCCGACCTCGACATCGATCTCTCCCCGCGCGAGGCCGTGATCGACTATCTGACGCGGGCATTCCCGGTCCAGCAGATGACCTTCTTCCGCGATGACACCGGCGAGGTGCGCTCGCGACCGCTGTTCGACGAGAGCGGCCACCCGGTCACCAACCCCGAAGCCGAAGCCGAGCGCGACAATCTGGTCGAGCAGCTTTGCGCGCTGCCGCCGATCGCGGCCGTGCTCGATGCCATCATCACCCGGTTCGGCACCGAGATGGTCGCCGAGGTGACGGGGCGCACCAAGCGCCTCATCACGGTGAGCGGGGGAGGGCAGAAGCTCGAATCGCGCTCGGCCCGCGCCACGCAGGCCGATTCCGCCGCCTTCATGGAAGGCACCAAGCGCATCCTGGTCTTCTCCGACGCCGGCGGGACCGGGCGGTCTTATCATGCCAGCCTCGATGCGAAGAACCAGCAGCAACGCGCGCATCTGCTCCTGGAGCCGGGCTGGAGGGCCGATCGCGCGATCCAGGGCCTGGGACGTACCCACCGCACGCATCAGGCCTGCTCGCCCCTGTTCCGGCCCGTCACGACCGACTGCAAGGGCGAACTCAGGTTCACCTCGACCATCGCGCGGCGTCTAGACAGCCTCGGCGCTCTGACGCGCGGCCAGCGCCAGACCGGGGGGCAGAATCTGTTCGACCCGGCCGATAATCTCGAAAGCGACTACGCCAAGGCGGCGCTCATCAGCTGGTATCACCTGCTCGTCGCGGGGAAGCTGACCAGCACCAACCTCACCGATTTCCAGCATCGCACCGGCCTGGAACTGCTCGATACCGACGGCGTGTTGAAGGAGGATCTCCCGCCCATCCAGCGCTGGCTCAACCGGTTGCTGGCGCTGCCGATCGGGCTCCAGAACTGCATCTTTGACGAATTCCTGGCGCTGGTCGAGGCACGGGTCGCGGCCGCGCGCGAGGCGGGGACACTCGATGTCGGCGTCGAGACGATGACGGTCGAGACCGCGACCGTGCTCGACGATACGATCCTGCGCACCGACCCGGTCAGCAAGGCGACCTCGCACCTGCTGACGATCGAGGTGACCCGGCGCCGCAACCCCATGTCGCTCGAGCGCGTGCTGCGCATCGCCGATACCGACCAGACCGCCGTGTTCGTGCGCAACGGCAAGTCGGGCAAGGTCGCGCTGCGCACCAACGCGCGCTCCTGGCTGACCGAGGACGGGGTGGCGGTGTCGCGCATCGAACTGATGCGTCCGACCCGGCACGAATATCTCGCACTCGACGATCTCTACGAGACGGCCTGGGAGGAATGCAGCCGCGCACGGTTCGAGGCGGAATGGTCGGCCGAGGTCGACGAGATCCGCGGCAAGCTCGACGTCGAGACGATCCGGCTCGCGACCGGCCTTCTGCTGCCGATCTGGTCGGCGCTGCCGAGCGACCATCTCGTGGTCAACCGCGTGGTCGATGCCGAGGGTCGCTCCTGGCTCGGGCGCATGGTGTTCCCGGGCGACGTGCCGGCGCTGTTCTCGAAGATGGGCCTCGACAGCAACGACGTGCTCAGCCCGGCCGAGGTCGCGCGCGCCGCGATGGAGGGCGGGACGGTCACGATCCGGCGACCGTTCGTGTGCGAGGTGAAGCGCGTACGCGTCAACGCCAAGCCGCGCATCGAGATCAGCGGCGCACCGGCCGACCAGCTCGCGTGGCTCAAGTCGATCGGCTGCTTCACAGAGATCATCGCCTACAAGACGCGCGTCTTCATCCCCGTCGAGACGGCCGATGCGGTTCTCGCAAAGCTGATGGCCTGACCGGCACGATAACAGCCAGCTAGCAGCAAGGTAGCCGCTTGTCGGCGAGCCCCAGTCGCCCTCCCGCCCAAGCGGGAAACGAGAGGGGAGAAGGAGCGGGGGGGGTGTCCGGGTCGGGGGAAACACCCGTGCACCGGACACTTTCCCGCTCATGGAGACGATAGATGACCCAGACCGTCAAACTCGCGAAGCTGAAGCGTTCCGAGAAGAACGTGCGCACCACCCCGCCCAAGAATATCGAGGCGATGGCCGCCAGCATCCGCGCTCGCGGCATCATGCAGAACCTGCTGGTGACCGCCGCCCGCCCGAAGGGCATGTTCGAGATAATCGCCGGCGATCGCCGCTATCTCGGTGCGATGATGCTGGCCGAAGCCGGCGAGATCGTTGCCGCCGACTATGACGTGCCGGTCAAGATCATCACCGGCGACGAGGCGGACCTGCGCGAGGTGTCGCTGACCGAGAATTTCCAGCGCGAGCAGATGACCGTCGCCGAGGAATGCGTCGCGTTCCAGCACTTCCTCAAGACCGACGGTGACGTCGACGCGGTCGCCAAACGGTTTGGCCAGACCCGCCGCTTCATCGAGGGACGGCTGCGCCTCGCCGATCTTGCCGAACCGATCTTCGAAGCCCTGGCCGCGGGCAAGATCTCCTACGAGATGGCCAAGGCCTACGGCTCGACGGCCGACAAGGCCAAGCAGGAGCGCGTGTTCGAGCAGTATGGTCACTCGTCCTACGTCAACGCCGACCAGATCCGTCGCGCGATCGCCAACGACACGATGAAGGCGACGGATCCGATCGCGATCCTGGTCGGTGCCGATGCCTATGTCGCCGCGGGCGGCCGCATCGAGCGCGAACTGTTCAGCGAGGACGGTGACCGCTGGACCGACCCGGAACTCGCGCAGACGCTCGCTGCCTCGCTGATGGAGGCCGAGGCCAAGCGGCTCGGCGAGGAACTGGGCGTCGCATGGGTGCGCCCCGTCGCCACGACCAGCCTCTACGGCATCACGTCCGACCTCCACCGCGTGACGCTGCCGGCAGCGCCGCTGACGGACGAGGAACAGACGCGCTGCGACAAGATCGAGGAGCGCGTGCAGGTCATCGAGAGCGATATGGAGGACGAGGGTATCGATGACGACACCTATGCCGCGCTCGATGCGGAATCGGATCGGCTGCGCGAGGAATATCAGGCGATCCACGACAAGGCGCCCGAGCTGACCGACGAGGTCAAGGGCCAGGTCGGCGTCTTCCTGACGCTCGGCCGCGACGGCAAGATGACGCTCGACACGACCTATTACAGCGAAACGCCGATCCGCCTGCCCGGGGACGATCGGCCGCTGCCGTCGTCGCCGTCGTCGCGTCGCACCGCCGACCTGCCGCCCGAGGCGGTCGCTCCTGGCGGCAAGCCGCTCAGCGCGCGGCTCCATGACGAACTGGCGGTCCAGCGCCGCGACATCCTCGCCGCCTCGATCCTCGGCGATCCGGGGCTCGCGCTCGACTATATGCTGTTCTGCCTCGCCGACCCCAGCCACGGCTACGGCCGCTACGGGACGACGGTTCGGGCAGGGCGTCCGCAGGACCCGCAGATGCCCAAGGATCAGCCCGCCACGCAGGCGCAGGTCGCGATCGCCGAAGCCCGCGAGGGTCTCGACACGTCGTGGACGGAAGGGTCGAACCCGGTCGAGCGGTTCGAGGCGTTCCGCGCGCTCAGCGACGACGCCAAGGCGGCCTGGCTCGCGGTCGTGGTGGCGACCTCGCTCGAGGCCAAGCCCGATTACAGCTCGGTCACCACCAACCCGCTCCATGCGCGGCTCGCCTCGATCCTCGAGATCGAACCCGCCAAATGGTGGCGCCCTACCTCGGCGAACTTCTTCGACCGCGTGTCGAAGGGTACGCTGCTGGCGCTGCTCACCAACGTCGGGGGCGCGCCGCTCGCGGCCCGCTACATGGCCTCGAAGAAGGGCGAGATCTCGACCAGCTGCGAGAAGCTGTTCGCCGGCGAAGCGATCACCGAGGCGGAGACCAAGGACGCGGCGCTGGCCTGGGTGCCCGACGCGATGCGGTTCGATCTCGTGTCGGTCGCCGGTGCCGACGAGGCAATCGACGACGAGCCCGGCGATGAGGGCTTCGACGACGACGACTACGGCGACACCGATGATCTCGGTGCCGACGATGCCGGGATCGACAGCGACGAGGCGCTGATCGCGGCCGAATAGCCCCCCGATACCCCCGGCCCGTTCGTCTCCCGGGCACACCTTGGCGGCTGTCCCTCACCGGGGCGGCCGCCTTCTTTTTACCCGCGGACCGTCACGCGTGGCCCGCGCATCGAGGGAGCTTTCCCATGACCTTTCACCGCAAATCGACTGCGCCACGCCGCGATGTCGCGGCCGAGATCACCAACCTCATAATCGCCAAGCTTGAAGCCGGCGTCCTGCCCTGGTCGCGCCCCTGGGGACTGACCGGGGCAGGGGGGCGACCGCTGCGGCATTGCGGCACGCCCTACACCGGCATCAACGCGCTCTATCTCTGGGCGATCGGCGACGCCCAGGGGTTCTCTGGCCGCAACTGGATGACCTACCGACAGGCGACCGAGTTGGGCGGACAGGTACGGCGCGGCGAGCATGGCGCGCACAGCGTCTATTATTCGACCTTCTCGAAAACCGAGGCGGACCGCGTCACCGGCGAGGCGGCGACGAAGAATATCCGGTTCCTGCGCTCGTACACGGTGTTCAACGTCGATCAGATCGACGGTCTCCCGGCGTATTATTATCCGGTGCCCGCACCGCCCGAACCGCGCATCGAGAGCCGGCACCGCGCCGCGATCGATGCCTTCTTCGGAGGCCTGCCGGCGACCGTGCGGCATGGCGGCGATCAGGCATTCTATTCGCCGATCGGCGACTATATCCAGCTACCGCAGCGCGGCGCGTTTCGCTCGGACGATCATTACGCCAGCACGCTCGCGCACGAATATGTCCATTATTCGGGCGCGCCGCAGCGCCTCAACCGCGAGTTCGGCAAGAAGTTCGGCGACAACGCCTATGCGTTCGAGGAGCTGGTCGCCTGCATCGGCCAGTGTCTGGTGTGCGCCGACCTCAATCTGCCCGGCGAGCTGCACGACAACCACGCCAGCTACGTCGATCATTGGCTGAAGATCCTGAAGGGCGATTCAAGCGCGATCATCAAGGCCGCGGCGAAAGCCGAGCAGGCGGTGACCTGGCTCCATAACGCCGCCGCGGGTGGCGCGCCCGGGATCGACCAACCCGAAGCCCTCGCAGCATGACCTGGAGATCGCACCATGCACATCGAATTGCGCAAGCTGAAGGTGGTCGACGCTTTGTCCGAGGAAACGACCTGCTACTCGGCCGAGATCTGGATCGATGGGCAGCGCGCCTTCCTCGCCTCGAACCGCGGTCATGGCGCCGCGGACGATTACCATGCCGTCGGCAGCGTCACCGAACAGGCGGTCGATGCCTGGCTCGCCGCCAACCGGCCCGTCTCGCGGCTCGGCGACAGCGTCATGCCGCACTGCCTCGAATTCGAGGTGGCGGCGCTCATCACCCGGATCGAGGAGGCGAAGCGGCTGCGCCGGCAATGCCGGACGAAGCTGGTGACGATCGAGGGCGACCAGGTGTTCTGCTATCGGCTCAAGGGCAGGACACCCGCCATCGTGTTCGCCGGCGTGCAACGCCTCACCCCGTCGGCGCGCATGGTCAACGGCGATGACGCCGCGCTCGACGAGGCGGTCGCCGTGATGATCGCCCAGGCCGGGAAGCACGCCCCATCCTGATCGCATGACAGCTTCCACCCGATAGGACAGGATACGCACCATGCAACCGCAACGCCGCCCCCTCATCCGCGCACTCGCCTTCGACGAGGTCGGCGCCGCGATCGGCCGCCTCGTGGATGTCGCCTCGTCCGATACCGGGCAGGCCGCGCGCGTCGCGGACTTCCTGCTGGCGTGGTGGAATGGTGACGACAACGGCCACTTCCCCATCCTCCACCTCAGCAACTGCGACGCGATCATTTCCGAGGACATGCTAATTGTCATGGCCTGGCTCGCGCAGGAGCCTGCGATCTATCCCGATGCGTGGGGCTATCGTGACGCAATGGTCGACCTTGTCGGCCGATGGAGGCTGCGATGAGCGCACGGCCGTTACAACCATTATGGGCCTGCTTTCGTTTGCCCCGAACGCAATCATGGCGGCAGACCGTAGTGGGAGACTGGCATGAGCGATAATATACGGCTCGCGCTAATGCGGCAGGCGCTCGCGCTTTATGACGCGACCGACGACGGAGCGACCGTTGCCGCCTGTCATCTGCAGGCCGCGGTCGATGCGGAGCAGGGTCTGCGGCCTATGCAACCGGGCGAGGACATCGATCCTGAAATACCGGAGCAATTACGTAACTGGTTATCGTGAAGGGGAGGGGGAGCGAATTTCTGAGCGCGTGAGGCGCTCGGGAGATCGCTCATGCCCTACGATGTCGCCTTCCGCCACCAGCAGGCGCTCGACCCGAGCGCGCTGGTCACGATTGGAGCAAGCCTTCACGCCATCACCCGCGCGATCGACGACTGCCGCAACGCCGGCATCGCCTTCGAGACCGATCCCGCGGTCATCCTGCTCGCCCGCCATCTCGCAAGCGTCACCGCGCGGCAGTCCGAAGACGCGCTCCTCAAGCGGCGCTGCATGGACCGTATCGCCGAGCTGCGACAGCACCCGGCGCTGCTGACGCTCGCGGTGCGCGGCGTCGCGCACGATGCGGCCGCCAAGGATCGCTTCCACAGCGACGGACGCAAGGCGCTGCGCCGGCTCGCCGAAACGCTGGGGCTCGACCCCGCGCACTACGACCTTCGCTCGAACCGCAGCCACGCCTCCCGGTCCGGCGAGATCACCCTCCACGGCGAGGAGCTGTGGATGCAGCTATCGCTCCACGGCACCATGGCCGACCGCGAGGTCATCTACCGCCGCGTCAGCGGTCGTCACGATCACCTCGGGGAGCGCGACTGCTACGCCTCGATCCGCGACCTGCTCGCGCCCGAGCGGTTCGCCGTGCGGCTGCGCAAGGAATTGCGGCTCACACCGCCGGTCGCCGAGCCGGTCAGCCTGTTCGGCTGATCGATCACCCGTCCACACACGCGAAAGGACCGCCATCATGGGCTGGCTAAGCATGCCGCTGTCGTCGATGTTCCCGCACACAGGCCCCAAAGCCTATCTCGACGCGCAATTCACCTACGACAACCGCGATGCCGACGGGAAGGGCAAGGCGCTGCGCGTCATCGCCTCTTCCTGCCTGCGCAACAAGGTCTGGTACGCGGCCGTGGTGCCGTCGACCGACGGCACCGACGAACCCGCCTTCGCGGCCGTCTGCCTGGTCAGCTGGAATCCGCGGGCCAAGGACGGATTCGTGTTCGCCTACAAGGATATGACCGAACACGCCGGGCCTTGCGAGGCCGAATGCCCCGAGCGCATCCTCTCGCTGCTCGGCGATACCGACGATCCCGGTGCGCTCGACTGGCGCCGACGCTGCCTCGAGCGGCTCGCGACCCCGGTACGCCCGCTCGAACACGGCATGCACATCCGCTTGCCGAGCAAGGTCACCTTCGTTGACGGCTATGAGGGAGACGAGTTCATCGTCCACAAGCGCGGCCGCAAGATCTCGCTCGCGATCCCCGGCAACAGCTACCCGAAATATCGGATCGGTAACCTTCGCAAATGGGCGTGGACACTCGTGCCGCCCAAGCCCGAAACTCGCGTCCACAAGACGGTGTTCGGTTGATCGCCGACATCCCCCACGTCAGGATCATCGCCATGTCCGCCCCGTATCCGCCCGTCACACCCAGCCCGAAGCGGTCGCAGCTCTGCAGCCGAGCCCATGCCCAGCGCGTCGCCATGCGGATGTTCGATGCCGGCGCACGCCAGGTCTCGATCGTGCGCACCGGCGATCCGCTGCAACCCTTCCGCGTCCTCCCGGTCATCGTCGACGGGCCGAACGTCGAAGTCGAATTGCGCTACGCATGAGGGGCGCCCTGCTCCTCGGCATCGCCGCGCTCGCCGCCTGCGGGGCAGGGGAACCCCAAGGCCGCGACGGGGCGACGATCACCGGCGAGGGGCGGGCGATCGACGGCGACACGGTCTCGGTCGATTTCCGCCTGTCGGGGGCCGACGCCTTCGAGCGCAAGCAGATGTGCTCGAAGGACGGTGCCTGCTATCCGTGCGGCCAGTTCGCGCAGGATTCCGCCTCGCGTATCCTCAAGAGCAGTGTCGCCACGATCCGCATGACCGGCGCGAGCAGCTACGGCCGTCCGATCGCCATCGTCACGGTCGACGGCTACGACCTGGGCGAGCAACTGATCCTGCAGGGTCTGGCGGTGCCGGCGACGCAATATCTGCGCGGCGATCCGCAGCGCGCCGCGCGCTATGTCGCTGCGGCCGAACAGGCGCGATCAGCGGGCCGCGGCGCCTATGCGGGAGAATTCATCGATCCGGCGCGCTGGCGGCGCGGGGAACGGCTCGCGTGCGAGGCGCGTTACTGATATCCCCCCCTGGAAGAGGCGGTCCGGCATGCTCCCTTGCCGAACCGCCTTTTCTTTTTGTCGTCAGCCCTTGAGCTTCGGACCGGGGCCACGATCGTCGGAATCGTAATCGGGTCCCGGGTCATGCGACCAGGACGCGCCGATCGCGAACGCGGGGTCGAAGCGGCCCAACGGACCATCCGGCTCGGCCGCGACATACGGATTGACCAGCGGCTTCACCGGCAGCTTGTTGCGATAGATGTGCCCGGCGATGCGACCGCGCGCCTCCAGCAGCTTCTCCAGCCAGACGAGATCGTCGAGCATGGTCACGACGCCCTTGCCGGCGACGCAATAATAGAGGCACCGCTGGAAATCGTCGCACGCGGTGCTGAGGATCGTGGTCAGCTTGACCTTGCCCTCGTTCTCGCCCTCGTGGATCCATTCGAGCGATTCCCGCAACTCGCGCGCCGAGAGATACGCATCCTCCGGATTGCTGCCGATGCACGCCCCCGCGAGCATGCGCCGGGTAACGCGAATATCCAGATCGACCGACAATTCGGTGAGCACCGCATCGAGGTCGAACTCTCCGATAAATTCCGAACGCTTCATGGCCAGCTCCTTTGTTCATTGAACGTAACGTGAACAAAGGCGACAAGGCAAGCATTATGGAGTAGCTTCACCACCATGTGGCTCGTCCCACGCGATACCCGGGGTCTTACCCTGCGCTCGCCCGTACCCGACGTGGTGCGCGAGGCGCTGGTGCGCTGGTACACAGGCGAAGGCGAGGACAGCGATCACCGCGCCTCGGTCATCATGGTGGTCAAGGCACGCGATCATCACCAGTGGATAGCCTGCGACTGCCTGGGGGAGGGGACGGACCCGCCGCTACTCTCGCCGGCCTATCTCTCCGAAGCCGAAACCTATTACCTGCGCCGGCTCACCAGCATCCGCCAGCGTCGCCCCGAACATGACGTCGACTGCCCGTTCTTCCGGGAGCAGGCGCCGCCCCGCATCCGCGAGAAGGCGACCACCACCCCGCGCACGATCAACGAGCCCGACGGGCTGTTCTCGGCGCACCGGCTCGCCCCCGAGAAGCTGGCGCAGCTCCCTGATGACAGCGAACCCGACGATCGCACCCGCGGCGTCGCGATCCCGCGCCTCGCGCGCCTGCTGTGGCAGTTGATGGAAATGGCGCAGGTCAACGTCGTCGAACCACTCGAGGTCGGCGAGCCGCGCACGACATCGATGGCGAGCGAGTTCGCGGCGATGCGCGCCGCGGCCGAGCGGGTCCAGATCGCACCGGGCATCCCGCTCGCGCGCCATCTCTACACCCATATCGACCCCTATGAACGCGGCGTCGTGTTCGCGAAACTGCGCGAGGCGGCGAAGAAATGGCCGAGCGAGCACGCCCCGCAGGCCTTCCTCCTCCTGTATGCGATCGACGTCTCCGGCTCGACCATCACGCTTGCCGAAGGGCGCGAGCTGATCGTCAAGAACCGCATCCGCCACATCGGCGTCCACCAGCGCCACATCGGACCGCCGTATCTGGTCCTGGCCGTCGTCGGCGAGCACAACCCGCGCGAGGGCTATGCGTGCCTGCGCGCCTATGCGCAGCCGATCGCGCGCCCCGCCAATTTCGTCGCGATCCACAATCTCGCCGAACGCAAGACGATCGTCGGCCTGCTCGATCTCCAGTACCGGCTTCGCCGGCGCGGCATCGGCGTCGGGTTCAAGCGGCTCCTGTTCGATATCGCGACGTCGATCGGCGAGATGCGTCCAGACCTCCTTCTCGACCTGCGTGATTTCACCACCGGCGAGGTGATCGAGGCGGCGCTCGAGGTCGTCACCGGCGACGACGCCGATGCGCTCGGGCTGAAGCTGCGCCAGGTCGAGAAACTTCGCGAGATCGCCCCCGTCGTGACGATCCATGCCGAGGATCTCGAAGGCGACAGTCTCGAAACCGCCGTGCTTGACCAGCTGCACATCGGATGACGTCGTTGGCAGGAATTTAATCCAGGGCCACCATTCTCGCATCATGGCATCGACCACCCAAGCCAGAAACCAGCGGCGGATCCTGCGCTGGGCGCAGTCGTCGCTGTGCGCCGGATGCGGGATGCCCCTGCCGAGCCCGCGGCGCCTCGCCCGCCATCATCCCGATTACCCGACGTTCGACCATGTCACGCTGCGCAGCGCGGGTGGACGGCGATCGCTGTCGAACGGCCTGCTGAAGCATCTGCGCTGCAATCAGGCGCGCGGCGCGAGGCCGTCCACGGGGTGCGATGCGATCTGGATGACCGTGGTCGCGGCACGGCTAGCCGAGCGCCCGCGCAGCCTCAAGTCGATCTTCAAAGGTGGCGCTCGAAATCCCGGATTCCCGGCGCGCAAGGAAAAGGCCGCCCCGGTTGCCCGAAGCGGCCCGATCGTGTCATCGAAGGTCGGGGGGGTCAGATATCGTCGCCGAGCGCGCCCTTGACCGATCCCTTGACGTCCTGACCGGCGCCCTTGACCTTCTGCGCCTTGCCCTCGGCTTCGAGACTGGCGTTATCGGTCGCCTTGCCGATGCTTTCCTTGACGTTGCCGGCCAGCTTGTTGCCTGCCGCCTTCAGCTTGTCGGTTGCTTCACCCATGATCGATCTCCTGTCGTGAAATATCAGGACTGAGAACACTTTGCGCGTGAGCGCGATCCGTGCGGCCAGTCACGGCTGCACCATGAACGACCCTGCCTGCCGCCATCATCCCGGTCTGCCGAGGGGGAGGAGAGAGAGAGGGAATCTGTCGAATCCATTGAGGGAGACGACAGATGACCCGGTTCCAGCCCAGCCCACGCCCTGAGACGACACCCTGGGACGCACCCGACCGCGCTGACCAGGTCCTGCCCGGCATCTGGCGCGTATCGACACCCAGTCATGGCGGATATGTCCTGTCGGACGAACGCCAGGCCGCGATGCCCGAGGCGCTGCGCCGCGACGATCCTTACTATGAGGAAGACGTCGATTACGCGCTGGTGCTCTACGCCTTCGGCAGCGAGTTTCGCCGCCTGCCCATTCCGGGCATCGCCCTGCAGGTCGAGAACGCGCGCCGTTCGGTGCGCTGCTGGCATCCCGACCGCTGGACCGCGCTGACCGGCGAGGAAGTGTCGATCCACGACAGCCACGTCGTCCGCCGCCGCGCCGCCTATCAGGTGATCATCGGCCAGTACGAGAGCGTCTCGGCGTCGGGTTCCTGGGCGGACTGGGTGCCCGAGGGCAAGGTCGGCTGCGTCTTCCGCCGTGTCGTCAGCGTCGATGCGCTCGGCTTCGCGCGCCACGAGGGCGCGCCGATCCACGGTCTCGTCGACAAGGACCGTTACGAACGCCGCCAGATGCCCGAGACGTTCGAGAGCCTCGACGCGGTCCGCGTCGAAAGCACCGCCCCGATCTCCAAACAGGTCGACGCGAGCGCGCTCGCGCACCTCCTCCCCAGCGCCTGAAAGGACCGCCACGATGAGCGTCTATCTCTATCTGTTCCACGGCCGCGCCACGCCCGACGAGGACGTCGAAGACTGGGGCTGCGAAGGCCCCGCGATCGGACCGCTCGACTATGTCCACACCACCTATGGCAGCGAGGTGAAGATCCGCGGCGCGAAGGCGGTCCTGGAAAAGTTCTTCCCGAATTCGGAAATTCATTTCCACGACGGCTACGGCGAACACGCCATTCAGCTCGCCGGCGACTGCTTGCCCTACGACGGCAAATTCTACGGTGACTGGTCGATCTGCACCGGGGATCGCTTGTGCTCGCCTGCCGCCTCCCGGGTCAAGCCGGTGTGCGACGACTGCGGCAGCGACAACGTCACCAAGGACGCCGTCGCGGCCTGGGATGAGCCCGAACAGGCCTGGGTGCTGCTCAGCACCTACGATTCCACCACCTGCCAGGACTGCGAGCGCGAAAGCGACGACATGCTCGAATGGCGGACGCTCGATGGTGCGCCCGCTCCCGATCCCGACGCTCCCGCCATCCCAGCCAACGATCCGGCGCCCCCTGATGCCGACGCCGCCTGACCCGGAGGACCACGCCATGACCTGTGTCACCCCGATTCGCGCGCCCGAGGCCGCGGACAATCGCGTACCGCTCGGCCATCATTCGACCGGCACGCTCAGCCTCGACCTCGATCGCCTGCTTGCCGGACGCCTGCTCATCCAGGGCAGCTCCGGGGCGGGCAAGAGCAGGACCTTGCGCCGGATCATCGAGGAGGCGTTCGACTATACGACGCTTGCGATCGTCGACCCCGAGGGGGAATTCGAGAACCTCGCCCGCCATATCGGCGCGACCACGATCCGCGCGGTCGAACTCACCGCCGACGGGCTGACGGCCGCGGCGACGCGCAGCCGGCGACATCGGCTGTCGATGCACATCGACCTCACCGACCTCGATCCCGACCAGCGGATCATCAAGGCAGCCGCGTTCTTTGCCGGCCTGGTCGGCGCACCGCGCGAGGACTGGGCGCATACCATGCTGGTGTGCATCGACGAGGGCCATCTGCTCGCACCGCATGTCGCCGGTTCCGCGCTCGATGCCGATGCCCGCCGGCTCGGCGTCGCCACCCTGACCGACCTGTGCGCGCGCGGCCGCAAGCGCGGTCTCGCCCCCGTCATCGCCACCCAGCGCCTCGCGAAGCTCTCCACCTCGGTCGTGTCCGAGCTGCAGAACGTGCTGGTCGGGCTCAACGTCTTCGACCGCGACATCGCGCGCGCGGCCGACCTGCTCGGCTTTCCCGCGCGTGACGCCGACCTGCTGCGCAACCTCGCCCCCGGCGATTTCTTCGCGATGGGTCCGGCGCTGTCGGCAACCCCGGTGCTGGCGCATATCGATCCCACCATCACCGAACATCTCGGCAAGACCCCGGAACTGCGTGCCGCCGCGTCCGTCGATGCCGACGAGGCGGCGAAGCTGCTCGATCTCGCGGGCCTGGCCGAGGTCGCGGACCACGGCCCCGCCATCGCCCTCAAGGGCACGCGCGCGCTCGACGCGTTCCTGCTCGATCCCGCTGCGACCGACGCGGCCGCGATCATGGACGCGCTGAAGCGCATCTCCCCCAACGCCAGCACCGCGCGCGACCTCGCACGGCACCTGTCGCTCGACGCCGAGCGCACCGACCGCGCGCTCAACCTCCTGTCGGCGATCGCCGCGGTCGACACCATGCCCAAGGGCGACGACCGCATCGCCCGCCTGCATGCACGGCTGCGCGCGCGGCTGAGCGACGTCGCCGTGGTGTCGCTGTGACCGACCTCGCGCCCGATATCGTCGAGCTGGTCGCGTGTCCGAAGCTGCCCGAGCCGTGCGGGCGCCTGCGCGAGATGCCGTTCCGGCACGATGCCTGGACCCCCGACGAGATCGCCACGGTCGAACGCATGTTCTGCGACGACGCTGCGATCGACGACATCGTCGCCGCGCTCGGTCGCGGCCGCGCCGGCGTGCGCGACAAGATCGCCAAACTGGGCCTGCGCCGCAATTCGTCGCGTCCGTGGTCGACCGACGAAGACGCATGGCTCACCCGCGAATATGGCCTTCGCCCCACGGCCGATCTCGCTGGAGATCTCGGCCGCGCCTGCACCAGCGTCTATGCCCGCGCGGGCGTGCTCGGGCTGACCGAAGGAAATCCTCCAAAATGGAGCGACTGGGAGGATGCCCAGCTGCGCGCCGGCTACGCGCAGGCGATCCCGATCGCACAGATCGCCACGCTGATCGGACGCCCGCTGTCCGGCACCGCGACCCGTGCCAACGCGCTCGGTTTGCGCCATCCCAACAAGCCCGCTGACTGGACCGAGGCCGAGGCGACGCGGGCGCTGACGCTGGCCGGGGAGGGGCTTCGTTATATCGCGATCATCGACATTCTCGCCACAGAGGGCTTTCCGCGCAGGACCAAGGCTGGCTTCGGGCCGCACCTGCGCAAGCTCGGCTATGGCCGGGGATGGGGCCGCAACTGGACCCCTGACGAAGACACACTGCTCATCCGCGCCTATGCCGACGGGGCAAGCCTGACCCCGCTCACGACCAGGCTCGGCCGCACGAAATGCTCTATCCGCTGGCGCGCCGACTATCTCGGGTTGCGCGGCACACATGCCAACCGCGACGGGTTCCGGGGCGGGCCGGTGTGGAGCGACAATGATCTGGAAAGGCTGCGCGACCTTTACGGCACGATGCCGATGGACGCCCTGGCGACGAAGATGGGTCGCACCAAGGCTTCGCTGTTCACGCGCGCGAACATCCTCGGCCTTGTCCACGGCTATCACCGGAAATGGACCGAAGAGGAGATCCGGGCGCTGCGCATCGCGCACGACTTCGGCGTCGCGCTGCCTGATGTTGCGGCAGCGATCGGCCGCAAATATCCAGCGGTCCACAAATATGCCGAAAAGCACGAGCTTCGCTTCTCGCGTCGCCCGCGCCGCGCAGCCCCCTGGACGCTCGCCGAAATTATCGCGCTCGATCCTTCGGGAACGGGCGTCACCGACCATGTTGCCATCCCCGGCACAATCGATGAGGAAAAGCCATGACGCCGCTTCGCCTCGCCCGCGATATCGCAACCGGCGCGCCGATCGACCGCGACACCCGGCGTGCCCGCCTCCTCGCGGCGCGGCGCTATGCGATCAACTCGGTCCCGCGTCGCGGTATCCTCAGCGGTCACTGGGACGCGGGCACCGTGGTCGGCGCGTTCCGCGACGGCAAGGCAGGCTGACCAGGGCTCGGCCCGATGCGCCGATGAAGGAGAGAGGGAGCGGGGAGGGAAGGCGTGACGGACGCCTGAGCCCTTTTCCAGGAGCGCACTCCCATGATTCCCGCCACCATCGCGACCGCGGTCGCCCCCGAGACGATCGCCAAGGTCACGCGCCTGTTCAACAATACCGCGTTCGACGTCATCTGCGAACTCCTCCAGAACGCGCGCCGCGCCGGTGCGACCGGCGTCGCGCTCGCGCTGAACGGCGCCGGCGCCGAGCACTTCCTGCACATCACCGATGACGGCCACGGCATCGCCGATCCGGTGAGCATCGTCACGCTCGGCCGCTCGGGCTGGTCCGACGAGACGCGCCGCGCCGAAGATCCCGCCGGCATGGGCGTGTTCAGCCTCGCAGGCCGCGACGTCATCATCCGCTCCTTCTCGAAACCCGACCGCCAGGGCTGGATGGCGCATATCCCGGCCTCGGCGTGGGAGACGAGCCGCCCGATCGCGATCGAACCCGATCCGATCATGCGCGGCACCGCGATCACCGTGCGCGTGCCCGACGAGTGGCTGAAGACGCTCGAGCGCGACGTGGCCCGCGCCGCCAAACATTATCCGGTTCCCGTGACCTGGAACGGCGCGGTCCTTCCGCAGGAGGACTGGCTGAAGGACGCGGTCCATGTCGAGGAATGGTACGGCGTGCGCATCGGCGTGTTCCAGAAACACCCCTCGCATTATTCCTCGCGCGACGGACGCCTCAACTTCCACGGGCTGACCATCCCGTGCGACCTGCCGTATGTTCAGGAAGTCGACCGGGGCGGCCACTGGATCGCGCGGGTCGACATCTTCGACGCGCCGCAAATCCAGCTCGTCCTCCCGGCGCGCAAGGAAGTGGTCGAGAACACCGGCATCGCCGCCCTGCGCGATGCGGTCCGGCTCGCGATCTACCGCGCGATCGAGGCCGCGGGGACGCACCGGCTGTCGGCGCATGACTGGCGCGAGGCGCGCTCGCTCGGTATCGCACTACCCGAAGCCGAGCCCTATCTGTTCGCATGGACCGCCTATGCGGCCGACAGCTCGCGCAACTACGAGAGCGGCGCACGCGTGACCGACACCGGCATGGTGCTGATGCCCGACTTCGATGCGCTGATCGGCCAACCCGCGCAGGCGGCGATCGCGAAGCATAATCCGTTCGGTGGTCCGCTGGTCGAGGCCCAGGACGCGTTCAAGGGCTATGGCTGGTACGATATCCTCGCCCGTGTCGAGGATATGCGGTTCCGCGTCACCCAGGGCGACCGCACCTTCATCGTCTCCGACAGCCGCGAAGCCCCCGCCGAGGCGGAAAACGGTTGGGTCGAGGCTATCACGCTCGAGGCGACGATGAGCCACGCCGGCGCATTCATCGAGGTATCGACCGACGCGGATGTCGCCTTCGCACCCGACCAATGGTCGTGCAACTCGGTCGACGAGACGTCCGTCTTCGTCCGCCGGGGCAGCGAAATCACCGCGCTCGGCGTCGCCGACATCCTCGAAAGCGCGATCTTCTATGCCAGCGACGACAGCGATGCCGACAGCTACGATACGCAGCTCGAGCGCTTCCAGGCCGATGCCGCCGAACGAATCATCGGCCTGCTCGAAGGCGACGATGCCGCGCTTGAGAACCGCATTCGCGACAAGCTGGCGGGGCATTATTTCCTCGTCCCCGAGGACCGGACGGTCACCGTCGTCATCAATCGCGACCGGCTCGACGTGACGATCACGCCCCGCGCGGTTCCCGCCGCGCCCAAGGCCGCGGCGGAGGACGCGTGACATGGCGCGCTACAACCACGCCTACACGCTCGCCTTCAGCCTCGTCTCGAACGACGACAAGGGCCACGACGTCGATGCGCGCCAGCTGAAGGCGGCGCTGCTCGCACGGATCGAGAATCTCGACGAGGAGGGTAGCTGGATCGAGTCTGCCGGTGCGCCCTATGACACCTATCTAGAACCGGAGGAGGCGCCATGACCGGCGCGCCAGTTCCGGTCGTGCCGCTGGCGCCGCCGCCACCAGTGGTGCTGGCCTACGGCATCGGCGTCGACAGCACCGCGCTGCTCTGTGGAGAATCGATAAGCGCATATGACGTTGACGGTTGCGGGCGGCGTCCGGCGACCGTCGAGAACCATTAATCTCATTCGCAGAATCGGTTCTCGATTCGCCGGCGGCTTCCGAGAATCGATAAATGATTCCACCCCCAGATTACTCGATGCTGTAGCCGAGCGCGCGATATCCGGCCTGGCGCTTGGCGGCCATGCGCGAGAGCATCGGGACCGCATCGTCGATATAGTCATAGACGAGCACGTCAGTTTTCCCCGCGTGCCGGCGATGCAGGCGCCCTACATACTGGGCGAGCGTCCCTTTCCAGGAGATCGGCATGGTCAGGAACAGCGTGTCGAGACGGTCGTCATCGAACCCTTCGCCGATGTAGCGGCCCGTTGCGAGAATAAGCCGCTCCTCGCTGTCAGGCACACGCAGTGCGGCGTCCGCTACCTTGCGTTCCGCCGCGCTCATTCCACCCCGCAACACCACGAGGTTCCGCACGAACCGGGATAACCGGCCCTGCAGATATTCGAGATGGTCCTTGCGCTCTGTCAGGATTACCGGCGACCGCTTCGCCTCCAAGGCACGCAGCACGTCATCGAAGATAAGATCGTTTCGGGCCACGTCCTGCGCCAGCGCGGCATAAACCGCCGGCATCGGCGGTCTGTCCATGATCGCGAGCGGCTGCGGCAGCCGGAATGCCGTGCGTCGTTGCCGTGTGCGATGGGCGATCCCGCGGCGGGCAGCCTGGGTTCGCGCATCCACCCGATAGCGGATCGGGCCGCACTGCATGAAGATGATCGGCTGATGCCCATCCTTGCGCGCAACCGTTGCGGACAGGCCGAGCACGAACCTGGCCTTGGCGCGCCGAGCCACAAGCTCGAAGCTCGCCGCGGACAGGTGATGGCACTCATCGACGATGAGGTGACCATAATCGCCAACCAGATCCGAGACCTCGCCGTGCCTTACGAGGCTCTGTATCAGCGCCACGTCGATCACGCCTGTAGGCTTCCGCTTGCCGCCGCCGATCGTCCCGATCAGCTTCGGATCGATATTGAGGAACGTTCGCAGCCGTTCGACCCATTGGCTGAGCAGTTCCTTGCGATGGACGAGCACGAGTGTATTGACCTGCCGCTTTGCGATGAGGTGTGCGGCTACCACCGTCTTGCCGAACGCCGTTGTCGCGGCCAGCACCCCATCATCATGCGGATCGAGCGCGTCGACCGCCTTTTGCTGGGGTTCTTCGAGATCACCCTGGAACGACAGACCGTCCGGGAGCGGAGTCCCTGCCATTCGCTGGTCGTCGATCCTGACAGTGCTTCCATGAGCAGCGATAAGCGCGACCAGTTCGTCGAGGCATCCTCGCGGCAGCCCGATATGTTTCTGGTGAAGCTCCGCGCAGGAGATGATCCTCGGCTTGCCGAACGTCGGCAGGCGCATCGCCTGCGCCCGATAGAACTCGGGATTCTGGAACGCCGCGAGCCTGACGATCTGCGCGGTTAGCGCCGCCGGCAACCCAGTCCGGTCGATGTAGACCTGATCGCCCAGCACGATATCGAGTGTCCCAGACAGCGGTTCGGCCACAGGCAACAAGGGCGGCCGCCGGGACGGTGTCATCCGCCAGGGCTCGGCGGCATGCTCGTCCTCCACCGGCATCCGCACACCCAGCACCCGCCCGCGCATTTCCGCGTCGGCCACCATGCGCGCGGCGTCGTGCGCATCCAGCTGCGACAGCGAAGACAGGAACGCCCATTGATCGGGATAGGGGCGCAACTGCTCATCCACGAACAGGCTGTTTCCCCGCCGACGGGCGTGCCCCTGCAGCGGCAGCGCGATCAGATTGCCGAACCCGCCGAGCGGCATGGTGTCCTGGCTCGGGAAGAAGCGATCATAGGAGCCGAACCCGATCTCCGGACGTCGCTCCATCGTGTCAGTCAACAGCGATGCGCCAAGAGCGCGGGCGGTTCGTGCCGGCACGGCGTCGGCGAAGAAGATCCAGACATGCCCGCCATTGCCGGAACGGGATCGCTCAAGTGCCGCAGGCACCCCTCGCAGGCGGCAGGTTTCCATCATGGCCAGCGCGTCCTCGGCCCAGCTTGCCTTGTCAAAGTCGGCTGCGAGGAACCGGCAACTCTCATCGGAAAGCAGCGGGTAAACGCCTGCCACGAAGTCGCCGGCATCCGATCGCGAGGATGCGCCGCCGCGCAGATGCTTGTCGATCACCTCGTTCGTCACGGGCAGGAAAGCCTGGTGCGCGCACTCGCCGCATTTGACCTGTGGCTTGTCGCAGAGTCCGCGTTTCCATTCGTTGCCGCAGGCGGGTGCATAGCCACCGCGCCCGGTCTTGCGATTGTCCCAGCGCAGTGGGAAGACATCCTCGCGACCGGCGAACAGCCTGCGGAACAACGCGACCTTCTTATCTGTCGGCGATGTCGCGGTCACCGGAGCGTCGGAGAACAGGGAGATCGCATCAGCTTTTCGGTGCTCGGTCGATTGTTGCGTCGCGACGGCGTCCAGCGCTGCGATCACCGCTGCCCGCTCGTCATCCAGCGCCTTGAGCCGGGCCCGCAGCCGCGCCGCTTCATCCGTGCCGGCAGATCCGTTCACATTGCTGCAGTCGTTTCGGGCAACCGATCACGGTAGACTCCGCGGATCACTTTTTCGGCGCTCTCGCGGTGATAGAAGGGCTGCAGCTTTCGGCTTCCAGCGATCGCCGGCACCAGACCGGCGCTCCGCAGATGTTGATGAACCCTCACGGCATGCGTAGCTTTGCCGGGGATGCGCGCCAACTCGGCAGCGCTGACGAAGCGCGCGCCGAACGCTTCGACCTCTGCTCGCCGTAAGGCGGGCATGATCCTGAGGGGTGTCTGTTTCCTGTCGATTGTCAGCCATCCCATTTGCTTGAGCTTTGCGACCGTCGGGATGGTCACGCCGAGGTGCCGCGCAGCTTGCGCCATGAGCATGAACATCGGATCGTCCTCATATTCGAGGCCGGTGATCACTGCGTCGGTATCGACCAGTATCTGCGCAAAGCCCCGTTCGCCGCGCAAGCGGCCCGTAGCCCTGATCTGGCCACGCAGCAGCCCGCCGATAATCGCCTCCGAAGAGCGATAACAGATGCGCACGGCCCGCAGGATCGTCTCGCTGCCTGGCGGCGGCGCTGTGACGAACGGCGCATCGCCGTGCAAAGCCATAAGGAAGCGGTCGAGATCTGCCAGACGATACTGCGCCGGGATCGACGCTCCACCAAGCGGGAAGGCGCGGGGAAGATAATGTCGCGCTATGAGCGCCTTGAACAGCCCGAGACCGACGCCGAGATAACGCCGTGCGTCCTCGGGAGAACAGGACTCGCGGAAGAAGGCCGTCAACGGCTCCTCGAGGGATTTCGGCACGACCATACCCCGGGCGTTGCTCGGCAGCGAGTCGATCAACCTCAATGCCGCAGCTACGGTCGCGACCCGTTCAGCGGATACGCCGCAGAGCTTCGCCAGACCGCCTAGCGTGGTGAGATCGCCTTCTGTTGCGGGTTGGCGGAACAACATCGTGCCTGCTGTTATCGGCACATTCTTCACCACATGATTCCTGACGACCTCCCGGATCGGGTCGAGAGTCGGATTGGTGGACAGGCCGAGCCAGTATTGCAGACGCCCATAGACACCCACAGGCGTCAGACGCTTGAGCGGACATGCCGCCAGCATCCCGTCCAGCATCTTTTCGAACTGGTTGGGGAAGTCCTCGCAGACCGCAAAGCCCGCCGCCATGGTGCGGGCACGTTCCGCCGGCTCCTGCCGGCGCCAGCTGATGATCGATCTGCCCCAGCGTGCGACCGAGCCCACCCATTGCATGATCTCGGCGGCGTCCGCGAACGCCAGGCTGTCGAGGAACGCGTGGGAGATACGGGGTCCATCACCAAGCCTGCCGACAAGATAGGCATCGCCGATCTTGCCGTCCGACGTGATCGCTTCAGTATATTCCTGCGTCAGATCGTGCCCACATGTGCAACGCGCTGGTGAGAGGTCCGAACGGCGGAACACGTGCCGACAGGCAGGACATATCGCCAGCAGCGCCCGACCGTGATGAGGACAACTCGATACCTTCGCCAGGTCCCACCAGGAGCGCCGCCACGGCCGACAGGCGACCGGCCCGTGACCCCGCTCGATATCCGATCGCATGCAGTCCGGGCAGATACGGGCGAAGTGACAACTATAGCTGATATTGCCGCTGCGGCTCACAAGCTCACCTGCAAGGACGCTCCCACCCTCGGTCTGCAGTATCGAGTTACGGAGCAATGTTTCGAGCGGGACGCCGCTGAGCCGCGCGATATCGTGAAAGCGTCGCCCACGCTCCATATCCCGAACGAAGTCGGTCCGGTCGACCAGCGGCACTTGACGCGCAAATTCCAGCTGGGTTTCACAGCCATGCCGCAGGGCAAGCCGGTTGAACAGTGCCCAGCCTGGCTCGAACGTTGCCGGCCGCACCCGCAACGCAAGTCGAGTTGCCGATGCTGTCATAATCCCTCGCGCACGAAGGGCCGCAGGGGTTGCGCGCCCCTTCCGCGCAGCTTTGTGACGCGGCTCATGTTCTTGGGCGACGGAGGTACGGCGTCGCGCAGCCAGATCTCGCGCAGGCGTTCGGCCGAACACAGGAAGGGGTTGTCGTGGTGAGCCGGGCCGCCGCTCGGAACTGACGGTACATCCTCAAGGATCGCATCGAAGTCCAGCATATCCCTGACGTCGGGCTCATAAATCGGATGCCAGCCCGCATGAACCTCTCCCAACAGGTTCAGATCGATCGACCGCTGGCTGATCGCCAGTGCCACGCTCAGCGCCTGGCTCAGATATTTGGAGACGATCCCGATCTCGCCGCCCGTCGCGACGTAGATGCGTTTTGCCATCTCGTGCTTCGCGAGGCCGGACGCATCCGGCAACCCCATCATCTTCTCCATGACGCCGAGCACGCCAGAGAACATCGTGCGGCCGCTCCGCGTCGCCCAGTCATAGGGCTTGAGGATGATCGTCGGTTGCAACCGGCGGCGCAGTTGCATCGTCTTCTCGCCCGCCACGGAGATGTCGAGCAACCGGGGAAGACCCGCGATCACGATCTGGACTTTTACCCGGTTGAGCAACGACTTGATGAACTCGGTCACTTCCGCCGTCATGTCGGGATTATTCTCGTTCACCATGTGATGCCCTTCGTCGATGAAGATCATCTCGGTGCCCGTCTCCTCGGCATAGAAGGCGATCTTCTCGATCACCTCGCTGGCGTTCCAATGGTCCCGCGCACGATAGCCGTAGGCGCCGAGGATCGCCCCCACCAGCGCCCGTCGCGTCGTCCGTTCCGGTGCTTCAACATAAACGATGCGGCGGATATCGGCATCCTCCGTCGCGCTATCGGGATAGTCGGCCATATAGTCCTCGAGCGCCGTCGTCTTGCCGGACCCAGCAGAGCCGATGATGAGCAGGGCCCGGGCCTTGAAGCGTCGGCCGTCCTCGCGCGGGCGGTATCGGCCATGTAACTCGCGGATCGCCGCCTTCGCGCCCATGTGCCGCGTATGCGGGATCACCGTGGTCTCGAACGCAAGCACGGCGTCGGGCACCGCTGGCCGTGCCGGTAACGTCGCGGCGCGACGACGATGTGTCATCGCCTCGGGTCCGACCATTGTGCAACCAGAGCCTCGATGTCCGCGTCGAGATCGATGACGGGAGGCGACGGCACCGGTGCCTGTTTCGCCGCACGTGGTGCGGTTTCTACCGCCGGTGCCGGCGTTTCTATTTCAGGCGGTCGCTCTTGGCCTTCGATCGGCGTGAAGTAGCGACCGTCGGTCTCATACCGCGCCGCCCGCGTCTTGCTGCGGACTTTACTCGCCTCACTTTGCAGATCTCCCGCCGTCTGTTCGGCAAGGCTGCGCGCCGCTTCGAGATCGGCGACCGTCACCGGCGCATTCTTCGGCAGGCTTCGCTTTGCGATCGAGCGATGGATCTTGTGCTGATATTTGGAGACGCCCCGCGATATGCACTGGTCGACACACGGGATCATCAGCCATTCGCCACGCTCGTCGTCGAGCAGCCAGACCTCACCCAGATCATAGGGATCGTAGCGTAACTCCCAGTCCTTCTCCAACCCGCCGCGGCGCGCCAGCAGGGGTTCGAGCTTCTCCCGATCAGCATAGAGTAGCCCCTCATATTGGATGCCGATGTTGGAGATGCGCCGGAAGAAGGTCTCTCCGGTCAGCCGTACAATATGGTCGAAGTCGGGAACCGGGCGCACTGGGTAAAGTGCGCTGAGTTCTCGCCAGCGCTCATAGGGCGTGCATTTCAACGTATCGTGGACGCTGTGATGATAGTCGTCGACGATCCACTTGAGGATACGACTGCGCACATCCTCGAGCGACAGCCTTGCCCGCGCCACCGGATCATAGAGATCCATGGTCCGCGACGATGTCGTGCCTTCCTCATGGCTGAACACCTGCACGCCGATGGTCTGGAACACGCGCTCGACCGCGCCCTTCAACCATGGCATTTTCACCGGCAGATTGACGATGCCGATGTCGAGCATCCTGGCGGCCGTCTGCAGCGATTGCGACCGGAACTCCTTGCCGTAGATCAGCCATTCGGGCACGCCGTGGCACGGCCAGTCATGCTCGATATCGGCGAACCCGGAGAGATCCTTCTTCCACAAGGAATGGGCAAGCGCTCTCTGGAGTGAGGCATAGGACGGCGCCTCGAAGCTCAGATGGACCCCTATGATCATGCGGGTGGCGCGATCGAGAAGCGCGGTGAGCCAGGGCCGCCCCAAGGCGCGGCCGCTCTCCGGATGCACCACCACCAGATCGATCAGACAATGATCCACCTCCACTTCTTCGAGCGGCCGTTCTGGCGGGCGCCGCCGCTCGAAGATGCCGAACTTCAGCCAGGCGGCACGCCGGCCGAAGCGACGCTCATATTCCTGTCGCTCGGTATAATTGTCGCGGATAAACACCCGGAAGGTGCGGTCGCTGACCGCAGGAACATCCTGTTCGCGGCACAGATCGACATAGCGGCGATAGGCATAGTTCTTCCGCCGCCGCGGCATGCCCAGATACCAGACTTCGACGGCTTGCCGCATGAGCTTGTAGGTATCGGGATAATCGCCGTTCGCGCGCGCATAGCGGGGTTGGCGTGCCCCGCGCCGATGATAGTGCGGGATCAGGAGCCGGATATCGCGACCGTGCCGACTCCATATGCCATACCACGCCCGTACTGTATAAGGATTGGGCCGGGCCACTGCCTTGGTGCGGCGCGGTTCGCCGTTCCCTTTTCGCCGCTCCGCGACCATCCGGGCCGCAAGCGCGGTATCCTCGCGTTCCCATTGTTCATGATGCGCGTCGAACACGGCCTCAGCAGCAGCGGCATAGGCGCCCATAAGTGTTGGGTGCTCGCCGCGAATCGCGTCGACCATGCGTACATAGGTGTCCCTGCGCTCGGCCTCGCGGCGGATTTCTTCGGGCCAGAACTCCCAGGTTTTCTCCAGCGTCTCGGCGATGGCCTTGGGCAGGCCGTCCGCATTGCAAGGATGATGCGTCAGCCGCCGGGCACCATAGACGATGTCGATTTCATCGTCGCTCCATGTTCGCGCATCGCTGCCGCTCTGCGGTCGCATCAGATAGCCACGGCGCTTGCGCTCAATCACCAACCAGAGCGCCACCTGACCTTGATCGTCTCGGATCGAGAGCGTGTCGCCTTGCTGGAAGCGCATCGGCGTTGCGTTCATTTCGCATTCCTCCCCCGCATGAGGACGGTATCGTCATCGAGCGGTCGCTCGAGATCCATCGCAAACTCGCCGACTGCCACGAGGCCGAGCACGATGTTGACATGCACGGGGCGGCCGCCGAGCGCCTCGGCGGCTGCGCCCAGGTTCGACGGAAAGGGGAGGCGGGTGATTGTGGTGTGGATCGCGTGGAGGTTTTCTGCCGCTAGCACCGCCACCGTTGCGCGCAGGCGTCGCGCATTCGACAAGCGTGGCTGTCGCCGGATATCGGTATCGAGCCACATCTCGTGCCGGGCCCCACGCGCGGCGCACTCGGCTTCGATTGCTGGCAACCGTCCGCCCAATGTCGGGTCAGCCGCCAATCGCGTGGCCAGTTTCACCTGCCGGTAGATGACCTCGCCGCCCACCGTCTCCAGCCGGATATCGGGGGTGTAACGCCGCTGTCGGCCCGCATCCGTCCAAACGAAGGTTTCCGGTTGCACCCCGAACTGCGCAACATCGGGATCGAAGTCGAGAAGTAACAGCGCATCGCGCTCGAGCAGGCTCTCATAAGGCAGCGCATCGCCAGCCTTGATCGACTGATACCAACCCGTGCACGATCTTCGGCCTGGCCGGTCTGCCGGGTTTCGGGCGAACCGCACCGTTGCGTCAGAACGCAAACGGGCTGATTTGTCGGTCACGCCGACATTCGCTATTCTCCTTATGGGAACGACTCGAATTGCCGGATCAGTATAACTGCTTCCGCAAAGGGCGTTAATCGGTTCCGCTCAGAGCTGCTGATCGAGAAGCACGCGCGCGGCGAAGCGCCTGACCTCGTGCTGACCGCCGATACCTCGGTCGAGAAACCGGCGACCTACGAATATCTCGACGTGATCCGGCCCTGGATGCGCGACCGCGGTATCCGTTTCGAGCTGGTCAGCTATGTCCCGAAGCGATTCAAGCACTGGCCGCCCTATTACGGCATCCTCGAGATGTGCCTGACCAATGCCACGCTGCCGAGCAAGTCGCTCGGCGGGTCGAGTTGCAGCCTCAAATACAAGAAGGCGCCGCAGGACAAATTCCTGTCGACCTGGCAACCAGCGGTCGACGCTTGGGCGCGCGGGCAGCGCGTCGTTCGCCTGATCGGCTATGACGCCGGACCGCGCGACACCGCGCGCGCCAACCATGCGCTGTCGATCGACGATCCGCTGTACGACTGCGAGTACCCCTTGCGCGAATGGCGATGGGACCGGCCCGACTGCGTCGCCCGCATCCAGGCCGAGGGTCTGCCGGTGCCACCCAAATCGGCGTGCTGGCTGTGCATCGCCAACCATCCGAGCGAAATCCGCGGCCTCCCGCAATGGTGCCTGCGACTCATCGTGCTGGTCGAGGCACGCGCCGCCCCGCGACTGCACACGGTCGAGGGCCTGTGGCGCAGATCGACCCGCGCGCGCCCGGGATCGATGACCGCCTTCATCCGCGACGAGCACCTCCTGCCGGCTGACGAGATCGACCGGATCATCCGCGATGCGCCGCTCGACCTCATCCGGTTCCAGGATGTCGCGGCCGTCATCCCGCTCGGCGAGCGCCCGACGATGGGCGACTGGCTCGACCGCTTCCATGCGGCCTTTCCCGAACGAGGCCGGGGACGAAGCGACGCGCTCGCCGCCTGAAGTCCCCGCCACCATCGCTATCGACCAAACGGAGGATCATCACATGATTTCGACCGCCACCGAAACGCGCCTCGAAGCCGTGGCCAGGCTCAACGACCGTTGCCGCCAGGGGTTCGACCGCACCGCGAAGATCGTCATGACGCGCGCGTGCCTCGGCGCGCTGTCGAACGGCACGCTCGCCTCGGAAGCCGTCGCCCAGGCGCATGTCCTGCAGGCGCTGCGCCGCTACACTTTCCCCGCCGACTGTCCCGAGCGCGATCGCGGCCAGTTCGAGCTGTCAGGCGAGACGATACACTTCCGTATCGATTATTATGACGTGGCGCTGGAATGGGGATCGGAAGACCCCGCCGACGCCAGCATCACGCGCCGTGTTCTCACGCTCATGCTGCGCGAGGATCTGTGATGCGTATTGTCGGAATGGCCGACAGCTATCAGCTAGCTGGCCGCTAGACGATGACGATCGAGATCATCCTCGGCCTGCCGCATCTCGCAAACGGGCCTATCCTTCAGCGCGCGGTCGCGCTGCAAGCACCGGTGCTGATCTCGGCCAATTGTCTGTCGCGCTGGCGCAAGGCCGATGGCTGGCGCGAGTGGTCGGGATGGCGCACCGGAACGCTCGCCAACGCGCGACCGCTCGCCAGCGTCGACCTCGATTCCGCCGGTTACACCATGATGGTCCGCTATGGCGGGCTTCCCTGGAGCATCGCCGATTACATGGCGCTCGCCGCGTCATGGCCGTTCCGACGCATCTCGTCGGTCGATTACTGCTGCGAAGAGGGCGTTGCCCACGACCGCGAGGAAGTGCTCGACCGCATCGCGCGCACCACCGCCACCAACCGAGAATGCTTTGCCCGCGCCGACGACTTGGCCATCCGCGACCGGCTGATGCCCGTGCTGCAGGGCCGCGTGCCCGACGACTACGTCCGTTCACTCGACGCGATCGGCGGTCTGATCCTGCCCGGCACCGTCGTCGGCATCGGCAGCATGTGCCGGCGACCGATCCACGGTCCCGAAGGGCTGATCGCCGTCGTCGAGCGGCTGACCCGCATCCTGCCGATCGGCGTCAAGGCGCACCTCTTCGGGGTGAAAGGCGATGCCCTGCCGTACCTCACGCCGTTCGCACGCTGGATCGCCTCGATAGACAGCCAGGGATGGGGCGTAGGCGTGCGACAGCACGCGCTCAGGCATCGCATCGCCAAGACCGACGCGCTCGGCGCCGACTTCATGGAACGCTGGTATCGCACGCAATGCGCGCGAACGCTCGAAACACCGCGACACCTGCCCGAGGCCGCGGCGTCTGCTCCACCGCCACCAACCGCCGACCCCTGGGAACGCGCGATCGCGCAGGCTCGCGCCGAGATCCGCGCCCTGATCGAGAGCGGCGATCTCGATCACGATGAGATCACCACCGGATGGATCGAGACCTGGGCGGCCGAGATCTACGCCGACGCGGCCTGACGGAGGTAACCATGCTCACCGACCGCTCCCAGCGCTGGCGCGACCGGCGCAGCTTGTTCGTTGCCGGCGACAGCGTGATCGACCCGCGCCGCTACGCCGTCGATGTCGTCGCCCATGATACTGCCCGCGCATTCCTCGCCGACCATCATTACCTCCCGCGCTATCCCGCCGCCCAGCTCGCCTGCGGGCTGTTCGGTCCGGGCGACCCGGGCAGATCCACGTTGGTCGGTCTCATCGTGTTCGGCGTGCCGGCGACCGGCGCGGTCATCACCCGGCACACCGGCTATGCCGATCCCGCTCGGGGCTGCGTACTGCAACGGCTCATCTGCCTGCCCTCGGTCGCCGCGAACGGCGAAAGCTTCTTCACGTCGCGCGCCTTCCGCCTCCTGCGCCTCGCCAAGCCCCGGATCGACGCTGTCGTCAGCTTCTCCGATCCCGCCTTCGGCCATTGCGGCGTCGTCTATGCCGCGCTGTCGGGCGCCTATCGCGGCCGCACGAGGCCGCGGACGGTGCTGCGCATCGCCGGCGAGACGATCTCGGAGAGAACGCTGTCGAAGATCCGCAACCTCGAATCCGGCCATGCCGGGGCGATCGACCAGCTGGTGCGGCTCGGTGCGCCGAGGCCGGAGGCGCACGAACACCCCGCCGACTGGCTCGCGCGGCTCCGTGCCGACAATCTGCTCCGCCCGCACCGGCAAAGCCCGCTATTCACCTATTGCTTCGAGCTGACGCGCGACGCCCGGCGCACCGCGCGCGATCTGCCCCGGCTTGCCTATCCGCGCCGGAGCGACGCGATCCGCGAAATCCTCGCGGCATGATCCCCGCGCCAGCGGCGCGAGGGAAGGGGAGCGGGAGCGGGCGGCATGTCACCGACATGCCGGAAGGAGCACCGCCCGTGGATATCCATCTCGCCATCGCCAGCGTCCAGGCCGACGCTGCCCGCATCGCGCGCTACACCGATCGACGCGACCGTTTCCTCGATGCGCTGGACTGGTCCGCGCTCGACGAACAGACCGCGCGCGAGGCCGCGATGCTCGACGATCTGCTCGCCGGCGATCTCGCCGACGCCGCGCTCTACATCCTCTGGCTGGAAGAACGCCTCGCCAGCGGCGAAACCGATGTTCCAGGCGTTCTTCGCTTCTACCCGCACCCGCGCCCCTGGCACGGCGAGTGGATCTCGCTGCACTGACCCTGAAAGGATCGCCATGAGCCGCCACCAGTTTCCCGGTATCGAACCCGGCACCAGCGTCAGCATCGGGTGGGACCGCCCGCTTGGCACCTTCTTCGTCCAGGTGCTGCGCCCGCACCCGCATCTCACGGGTGAGGACGAAACCGTCGCATGGCATGGCGCGCACCCCGGCGAGCTGACCACAGCGGCCGCCGCGGTCACCATCGCCTCACGCTGGGCCGATCTTCCCGCCGATCTCGCGATCACGCTCGAGACCGACCGGCTGATGACCCTCGGCCAGTCCGATGGCGAGGCGCAGATCGCCATCAAGCGCCGCTTCTTCGGCGACTGAGTACCCGACAAGAAAGGGGAGGGGGATGGGGCGCGTCGATCAATGACGATCGACGGAGAGCCCCATGCCATATTTTATCGATCTCGGTGCCGGTCCCGCCGAGGAGGATTGCGCGCAACTCGGCCAGTCGCCCAACTTCGACAGCCTCAACCGCCTCGAAATCGCGGTCTACAAGTCCGCGCTGATCGCACGCTACGGCCCGCCGCCCCCGGGATGCCGCCTCGCCGGCCTGTCCAACCGACACGATTTCGGTCGCTATGTCGAACTCGTCCTCCATATCGAGAACGAGCTCGACGAGGCCGTCGCCGACTATGCGACACGCGTCGAGGAGGGACTCGCCACCTGGCGCGAGGCGGGCTTCACCGCGCCGGTCGAGTATAACGGCGAGACGCCCACCATCGTCCATGCCGATCCGGCCGATGCCGTCATCAGCGCGCTGCTGATTACCCGGCCCGGGCCGAACGGTCTTTTCCCGATCCCGGATTTCGCGGTCCTGCACGGCAATCTCACGCAGGCTTACCCCGCCGAGGCCGCGGCCGCCAACGCGCGTCTCGCCGAGGCCGCGGACGCCTGAGCGCGACCGCACAGAGCGATTTCCCATCATTTCGGAGCATTCCCATGGCGAACACCTACACCAAGGCCGCGTTCACGCTGACCATGAGCCACGCCGACGCGGCGTTGCTAACCATTGCCGAACAGGCAGTCGATATCCTCGACACCAACGGCGACGATGCCGACCTCGCCCACGAATATGACGCGCTCGATCCCGCGTTTCACGCCGTGTTCCCGGCGAAGGGGCCGATGAAGTTCGAAAGCTTCCTCGAGATATTCGACGATTGGCATTTCCCTTATCTCGACTGCGCGATCGACATCGACTGGAAAGGCGAAGACGGGAACGCGCGCGTATTCTTCAGCGGCGATCAATTCGGCGTCGAACAGGTCGCCCAGCTCATCTTCCGCGCTTGCAAGTCCGCGCTCCCCTGCGGGTTCGCATGGATCTCCGACTGCGACCGGCTGCGCCCCGGCGAGTTCGGAAGCGGCTGCGTCATCATTACCGACGCGGGGCTGACGTTCCACAGCACCCAGGACATCCTCGATCGCGCCGCGCGCAGCGCCGCAGCCGATCCCGACACCCATGGTCACGAGGGTCGCTTCGGTTTCGTGCTCGCCTCGCGCGACCAGGACGGCCACGCCGTCTTCTGGAACAACGACGACGGCTTCGGGGCACTCGCCAGCGCGACCGTGTTCTCGAAAGCCGAGGCCCGCGCACACGATCCGGTCATCGCCAACGACGAACCCGAGTGGCTGGCGCTGCCAGCGCCGCTCGCGGCCTGAACGGCCATGTTCATCGACATCGGACGCGGCCTGGTCGCCGGCCTTCCGGCCCTCGCCCTGCCGCCCGCCATCCTCGACGCGGTCGAACGCGGCGCATGGATCGTCTTCAACCTCTCGGGCGGCAAGGACAGCTCGGCCGCGATGTTCGCGGTCAACCTGATCCTCGATGCGCTCGGCCATCCGCGCGAGCGGCGTATCGCCATTCACGCCGACCTCGGCCGTGCCGAATGGGACGAAACGCCCGCGACGGTCGAGGATCTCGCGGCCCACGCCGGCGTCCCGCTGACGATCGTCCGGCGCAACGCCGGCGACCTGTTCGACCGCTGGGCCACGCGCTTTGCCAACGGCAAGGCGCGCTACGAGGCACTCGAAACCTATAATCTGATCGGTCCCTGGTCATCCTCGGCGCTGCGCTTCTGCACCTCAGAGATGAAGGCCCATGTCATCGGGCCGCACCTCGCCAGACTGCTGCGCGGCCAGACTATCATCAACGTGCTGGGACTGCGCCGCGACGAGAGCATCGCTCGGTCACGCACACCCGAATGGAAAGCAGACGCGCGCTACGCCGCTGCCGGCAATCCGCACGGCACCGCGATGATGCTGTGGAACCCGATCGCGCACTGGACGACACCACAGGTCTTCGCCGCGCACGATACGCTCGGCATCCCGCTGCACGTCGCCTACACCTGTTACCAGTCGTCACGACTGTCGTGCCGCTTTTGCGTCCTTCAATCGCTCGGCGACGCCCAGGCATCGGCTTCGGCACCGGCGAACCGTCCCGCGCTGCTCCACCTGGTCGGCCTCGAGGCGACCTCAACCTTCTCGTTCCAGCCCGCACGCTGGCTCGCCGACGTCGCACCGCGTCACATACCGGGTAATTTGAGGAACCGGATTTCCCTCGCCAAGGCCGATGCCGCCGAGCGGCGACGGCTCGAAGCCGCGATGCCGCCCGACCTGCGCTACGTCAAAGGCTGGCCGCCGCGCATTCCCACCATCGAGGAGGCCGGCATCATCGCCGCGTCCCGCGCACCGATCCTCTCGCGGCACGGTCTCGCCGATCTCTATCCCAATGCCGGCGCGGTGCGAGACCGCTTTTCCGACCTGATCGCGCTGAAGCGTGCCGCCTGATCCAGAGCAAGGAGCTTTCATCATGCCCGATATCACCGATCTCCCCGTCATGACGCGCGCCGACGCGATCGCCGCGGGCTTCGCCGGCTACAACGACGTGCCGCACAAACCAATCGACGTGCCCGACGGCGCGTTCACGATCACGGCGAAGACCAGCGAGGGTCGCCGCGTCACCTTCTGCTTTCTCGAATCCACTTATGGTGGCCCGCCCCGCTTCATCGACATCCAGTTCCACGACCGCGGCACCACGATCCCCAACGCCGATAACGGGGTATCACCCACCTTCAACGCGTTCGCGATCACGCGTGGCGGCAAGTTCGTCGCCGACAGTCGACCGCTCGACGAAGAGATCAAGCCCTCGATCCTCGTGCTGATGCTCGACAAGGCCGGGGAAGAACCCGCGCGATCCGCGACCAACCCGGCGCCGATGTCGGACATTGACCTCGCTGCGCTGCTGACACGCGCGGCCGAAGTCGTGGCTGCGCCCGACAGCCGGATCGCGTCGCATCGCAACACGCTTGCCGGCCAGCTCATCGCCGAGGCCGCGATCAGGCGGGCGCGCCCGTCATGACCACCCCCTCGCGCAGCGACGGGATGCACGTCGCCCATACCGCAACGGGCTGGGTCGTGTTCGACAACAGCTTGTCACACCCCTCTCGCCTCTCGGGCGCCTATCCGTCGCGCGCCGCGGCGACCGCCCGCAAGCGGGCGCTCGCGCGTGCGCTGCGCCACCAGCGTCCCGACGAAGCACCGGACGTCTGAGGAAGGGGAAGGGGGACCGGCTGTTATGAACCGGGAGGATCATCCGACCCGGTGACAACCGGAGCTGACCCCATGCGCAGCATCCTCGCCTTCTACGAAATCGACCGTGCCTGGGGCGGCCCCGAGGAAGGGGGATGGTGGTACGACACCGGCACCTTCGTCCGCGTGATCGCCCTCCATTACCACGACGAGGCCGCGGTCGCGGCGATGCGCCGCGCCAACCGGCTGCTCGAGCGCCTGCAGCGGCATCGCCCGCCGGTGGATTCGGCTGCCTACACCGGCGGACGCTTCCGCGCCTTCAGCTTCTCCGGCCTCCCGCCCACGCGGTTTCCCGCACGTCGCCCGGAATATTCCTGACCCAGCAGAAAGGGACCAGCCCATGTATCGCGTCCATTATTTCGACACCAGCGAAGCCGCGCATGACGCCTGTCTCGATGACGGTCCCTGCATCGAGGAAGGCGACGTTCTCGCCATCCTGTCGGAGGGCGTCATCGGTCTCGCCTCGACCGATCCGATCGCCGTCACCCTCGACCCCGGCGCACTGCGCATCGTCCGCCCGATGGCGATGGACGTGCTGCTAGCAGAACTCGTCCACGGCGCCTCCCAGATCCGCCGCGCGGTCGCGACCGCCCTCCTGCACCATTTGCCCGTGCAGCCCCATTTCCTCGCCTTCGTCGCGCCGGCGCTGCCCTATCCCTATCCGCAGACCGTCGTCGCGCTCTCGTTCGACGATATCATGCTGACGATCGATGCGATCCACCACCGTATCACGGCGCTCGAACGCCGGTTGGGGACACTCGAATCCGACAGCGCGCACGCCTTCTTCCTGCAACGCTCGATCGATCATCTGTCGGCCGCCCGGAAGCGCCTCATGCGACATCCGCGACCGCCTCGCTGAACGGCACGGCATCGCCTCGCGACGATGCCGGCACCGGCTGCGCCGGAAGGAGAGAGGGACCGGATCGGCATCCTGGACATGGGGTCCGGGCATTTTGCCGAAAGGTCACGATCATGTGCATCGATCCCAACGCCGAGCCCGTCGCCTTCGCGCTCGACACCAAACTCTGCCACCTCCTGCCCACGCTGACCGAGCCGCACCGCGAAGCCATCGCCCAGGATCTCGCGCGCACCGCCATCTTCATGGCGACCGCAATGGCGGCCGACATGGCGCAGGACGCGGTGAACGGCCTCGTGCCGATCCCGAAGATGCCGACGCTCGGCAAGCCGCCCGCACCCGCGCTGGTCCCACAGGCGCAAACGCCGCGCGATACCGTGCTGCTGACCCCCGCGGTCGCGCCCGTCGTCACGATCAAGGCCAAAACGACCGACGTCACCGTCGCCGGCTTCGACCAGCGTCAAGGCTACACGTTCGGGATCGACAACAAGTCCGACCGGCTGATCGACATCCGCCACGCCGGCAAATGCTGGTGCATCGATCCGAGCGACGAGGCGACCGACGTCGTCAGCCGCGCGATCGGCGCGCTCGCCGCGGCGCACGCCGATATCGGCACCGCGCTCACCGACCAGCTCGCCCACTGAGCACCGACATCGTCCGCCTGCCGCACGATCCACCGTCCGCGTGAAGACGCGGTCGGTGAGGGGCGCTCATCGCGCCCTGCCCGGCCGAAGGGCCGGGGAGGGGAGGAGGATTGAAGATCGGTGTCGAGGACATGGGGTCCAGCACGACATCACAGGAGACACGTCATGAACATCGGTCAGATCAAGCAGAACGACGCGGGCATTTTCATGGGCCGCATTTCCACCCTCGCCGTCGCGATGACGATCGCGCTCAAGCCGGTCCAGTCGTCCAACCCGCGCGCGCCGCGCTACGAGATCCACGCGCTCACCCCGGGCCGGACGTGGGTGCAGGTCGGGGCGTTCTTCGAACTCACCTCGAACAACACCGGCGAGGCGTTCCTGAACGGCCGCATCGACGATCCGTCGCTCGCCGCGCCGCTGCAGGTCTCGGCCTTCCGCCAGGACGACGGCTCGTACAACGTCGTGTGGCAGCGCGCCCAGAAGCGCCGCGATGTCGGTGCCGCGCTCGGCGTCAAGGCGGATGACGATCTGTCGCCGCCGTTCGGCGCCGATGGCGGCCCGGTCGGCAACGGCCCCGATCACGATGCGGGCACCACCGACAACGGCCTGGGCGAAACCACCGCCCCGGTCGAGGAGCCGGTCGGCAAGGGCCGCGGTCGCCGCCAGCGCGTCGCCGAGGACGCCTGATCCACCCCCGGTGCCGTGCACTCCCTCACGGCACCGCATGGCGCACGGGCGCGCCCCCTTTCGCTCCCGCACGCCGAAACTCGGGGCAACGCCGGCACACGGCGTCGCCCTTTTTTTGCTTCATGGGCTCCAGTCCCGATTCAACACCGTATCGGATCGATAATTTAGCTATTCCTTCGCTTTATCGCCGTATAAGCACAGGATATCGCAGTTCGAACCTGGGCCACGCTCAAGGGAAGGGGGTGATGAATGGATAGCCGGGCGAATGGTGATGACACCGCTCGCGGGACCGGCACGTCCACTTCATCACGAGGTCCCGACATGGCCGACCGCGTCTCCGTCTCCATTACGATCGGGGGGAAACTTCCCGCCGATCGACTGCCCGAACTGTACAAACTCGCCGATTTCTACGGCCTCTCGACCGAATGGGGGGGAGAACCGCTTGAATCCGTTACATCCGGCGAACCCCTGCGCCTCCATGCTCACGAGGTCCAGAACGGCAATATCGAGGATATCGAGGACTTCTGCTGCACCAACGACCTTCCGTTCAGGACGTGGTCGGGAGGCTCGCCCGGGTCGTTCTCGCCCGAGGTTCGGGTCTGGCCAGGTCATGGTCCGCGCGCGATATTCTCGGCCGACGACAACGAAAGCGTCGTGCTGACGCTTCAGGAATACAATGCTCTAGGTGACCTCGCCGCGATCGGTGAGCACTTCCGGTTGGGTGGCTTCAAACCGCCTGCGCTCTCCATCGTCCCGGGAAAGCCTGAGACCGATAGCTAACAGCGCCATCGGCACATCCTCCTGACCTAGCCCGATCCGCGTCCCGCACGCACCACCGTCCGCGTGAAGAACGCGGTCGGTGAGGGGCGCTCATCGCGCCCTGCCCGGCCGAAGGGCCGGGGAGGGGAGGAGGATTGAAGATCGGTGTCGAGGACATGGGGTCCAGCACGACATCAGGAGACACGTCATGAACATCGGTCAGATCAAGCAGAACGACGCGGGCATCTTCATGGGCCGCATTTCCACCCTCGCGGTCGCGATGACGATCGCGCTGAAGCCGGTCCAGTCGTCCAATCCGCGCGCCCCGCGCTACGAGATCCATGCGCTCACCCCGGGCCGGACGTGGGTGCAGGTCGGCGCGTTCTTTGAACTCACCTCCAACAACACCGGCGAGGCGTTCCTCAACGGCCGCATCGACGATCCGTCGCTCGCCGCGCCGCTCCAGGTCTCGGCCTTCCGCCAGGACGACGGCTCGTACAACGTCGTGTGGCAGCGCGCCCAGAAGCGCCGCGACGTCGGTGCCGCGCTCGGGGTCAAGGCGGACGATGGCGAACCCGCGCTGCCTTTCACCGCCGATGGCCGTGACGTGGCGACCTCGGGCGCAGGCGATGACACCGGAGACGGGCTGGGTGCCAGCACCGCGCCGGTCGACGAGAGGGTCTGACCGGCATCGGGCGGCGCTGACGCGTCGCCCGTATCGCCACCTCGACGGGGATCGCTTCATCGCCGAAGCGGTCCCTGTTGCCGTTAGTGCCTGTTGCAGCCGCGCGGTCCGTGGTGTACGGATTGTCTTCCGTTTTACGGAAGATACGGATTCCCATGTAACAGAAAGATGGCCGTTACAACATTGGCAGGACCAGATGAGGGTCCCATCCTGGAGGGACGCAGGGCTTAATCGATCCCCGGCCGCGTAACGAAAGATGAGGGAAACCATGACCCCTACAATCGAAAAGGCCAGATCGACCGACGTGTCGAAGCGGTTCGGCTTCTATTACGACGAGGCGATGACGCATCCGATCGCAATCGAGCGCAACGGCGCTGCCCGCGTGGTCATGCTACCCGCCTCCGAGTTCGAACGCTTGTCCCGCCTCGATCACCTCGCGCTCTCGCCGCAGGAGTTGAGCGATGAAGCCATCCACGCCATCAGGACCGCGACGCCCAGCGCCGGGTCCGTCCAGAACGATCAGTACGTCGATTGAACCGCAAGCCGGTGACCTGATCTGGTATTTCTACCTCTGGCGGCATGAACATAACCGGGGCGACGAGGACGGCTCGAAACTCCGCCCCTGCATGGTGGTTGGCAGCTATCGCTCAGCCGGAAGGCTCCGTGTCCTGATGGTGCCACTGACGACGCGCGATTATTCACCGGCTGCATCCATCCCTCTGCCGCCGCGATTCATTGAGGCCTTCGGCCTCGATGACCGATCACGCATCGTGTGGGACGACGTGAACGATTTCGCATGGGTCGGACCCGACGTTCGCGCCGGTAACGACGGTAGCACCATCATCGCCGAGGTGCCGAGCCGCATCGTACAACGTGTCGCGGCGCTGATCGTCGAGCATCGGATCACCCCCACCCGGCGAACCGAGTAGGCGATCGATCCTCGCCAACCCGAAGGGCGGCGCCCGCAGACACAGCCCGGTTCGCTGGCCGAGTGGAAAGATCATCACGATCGGCGATGATCCCGCAGCCGGGCGGCGCGTAAAGCCGTCGCTGTTCTGCCAGCGGGTATCGGCAGGCGTTTGCCCCCTATGGCGATGAGGACGCCCAGGTCCGATGCGGTTGCCGGCGATCGCCCTGGCGAGGGTCGGCCGTCGGGCGACCTTGCGGCATCCGGTCTCCTTGCCGGTGCGTCGTCGCCCGGGCGCGGCCGTCCTTGTCGAGCTTCGGAGCGGCACCACGTCGGTCAGCGAGCGACGCTGGCGGCACGCCTGCCTTCGCGCCGGGTCGTTCGGGGGTACGGGTCAGGCGACCGACATGAGCGGTTCACGAGGTTTGTCCATGGCAATGCCTGCGGGAACCTTGGGCTGATCGACGGCCCATCCGCCGTTTCGTGTCACCTGCGCCGCGCCCCGGGGCCTCGCAACCCCTTTGGCAGGGCCGTGTTGCCGCGCTTCGCGCGGCTGCCCGCACCACCCCTGCAAAAGGGGTTCCCCTCCGGTCGACCAGGCCCGCCGCCTGCGCGCCGGCCCAGCTCGCCCTCCGGTGCGACGCCCCGAACCGCGACGCCCTTCAGGTGACACCGGCGGACGGACCGCCGACCAACCCAAGGAGGCAATGCCATGAACAACGTGAACCTCGTCGGCCGCCTGACCCGCACCCCCGAACTGCGCGAAGTCAATCGCGCCACCAGCGTCGCGACCATCTTCGTGGCGACCGATCGCCCGAAGCTCAACAAGGACGGCCACACCTACAAAGGCGACGACGGCTTCACCGTCAAGGAGACCGAATACCACAAGGTCACCTGCTTCAACGGCCTCGCCAAGGCGATCGCCGGCAACCGCAAGAAGGGCGACCTCATCGCCATCGAGGGACGCCTGCACTACACCCGCTGGCAGGACAGCGACGGCAACGACCGCTACGGCTGCGAGATCATCGCCGATCGCGCCGAGTTCTACTGACCGGCCAGCGAACCGGGCGGCGCCTGCGGGCGTCGCCCTTCGCGCATGCTTCTTCATCGCCAGCTCGGACGCTTCGGCCACGTTGCTTCGCACCGCGGCCTTGCGCCCGCGCGCGCTCACCTGAAAGGTCCGGCACCATGACCGTCCAGCGCGACATGTTCGACGGCGACCCGTTCGCGCCCGAGCCGATACCTACGGCACCGGACCCGGTCGCTCGGGTCGACGAGCCGGCACCCGCCGGCGGCGACCACGACGGCAATGCCGTCGCGCTCGCCCCGCTGGCGGTGCCGTGCGGCTTCCGCAACCGTCGCAATGAACCCTGCCGGCGTCTCGCCGAGCGACCCATCCTGATGAACGGCCAGCCCTTCGTCCATCGTGGTCACCAGCTGCTCCAGTGTCCGCGTTCCTGCTGGCTAGACGATGACAGCGCGGTCGAGCCGGACATTGCTGACCGGATCGGTGAAGATATCCGGTTCGCAACCGAACCGGATATCCAGACCGACCCGCACGGCGAGGACCCCGATGCCAACCGCGATCCAGACGACCCGGGAATCCAGGAGATGCCGGATTACGATGCCGGGGATGACGGTGGCGAGTATGAATGGGACTGATCCTGCTGATCCTGCTGTGCTGGCTGTGGGACGGCCGTAGAGGGGCAGGGCGGGGCGTCCCGCCTTGTGGGCGGGACCGGGCTCTATTCGGCCCTGGCGGGCCTCACGGAGCCCCCTGGCGGGGTCTCCGTAGGGTAGACGCGAGACGCCTCTTTCGAGGACGCCCCAGCGCCTCCCCCCGAACCGTGCTTGCACCTTTCAATGCACACGGCTCTCCATTCCGCTCGGCATCCGGCCGCCATGATGAGCGACATGGCATTTCCGACACAGGACGATGGTCCTGCGCCGTCGCGCCGATCGCACCCACGGCGTTAGTTGGTCACGCCGTTTGTCTTTGAGGCGATGGGGATGATGCATCTCGAACGGACCAGCGGTCCCGCCACATGCTTCGCATTCCTCGGCATTGAGGCGGGTGACCAGATCGTTCGGACTCTGCGCGATGCGCGAGCCGACCGTGATGGTATCGACGATGGGATTGTCCCACGCCTTCACGACCAGATGCTTCAGTTTCCATACCTTATGGACGCGCGACGCGCCACGGACCACGGTTGTCACGCCATGATCCGTCCCCATTTTCAGATAATCCTCGGCCTGCCGTCTCGTCGAGCCTCGCCGGCAGGCCACAGTCGCCAAGAGGCTCCTGAGAACCACCAGTTCGAGCTTGTCGAGCGACGCTTTCACGCCATCGGCGATCGCATAGTAACTCGCGAAGCCGCGGAACTCCGAGTTATAGGCGACGATGATCTCCGCCACACTGGATTCCATGAGTTGCGGACGCACCCGGCCGTTCCTCATGTCGAGGTTGCCAAGCTTCTTGCGCCTGCAGAACGCATAGACCCGCTCCCGTGGCACCCACAGCTTGATATTCCCCCGCGTTGGCCGACGAAGGACGCGTCGCGTCCCACCGCCGACCTTCGGACGCCCCGCCATTGTTCCGGCAGAGCGCAACGTGAAGGCGCATACATGGAAGCCGAGGAACGGCGATCCCTTCGACGCATCGCGAACCCCGGTCTTTTCCGGTGACACCGCCAGATTAAGCCGATCAGCAAGGAAGCGCTGTATATCGGCCATGATCCGGACGGCATCCGCCTTGCTGCCGATCACACCGACAAGGAAGTCGTCGGCGTAGCGGCAATAGCGCAGGCGGCGGAAGTCAGGGTCCATAGGATCGACGGACGATAATTTATGTCGATCCTGCTTGACGGCTTCGATCCGCGCCAACCGGACGCGCACCTCAGACCTGTCCGCACCATCGGCGCGGATTGCATCGATCTCCTTGCGGAGTACGGCGATCTGGCGGGAGTGAGCAACATAAGCGGGGTTGGCCCGCCGTTTGACGCCCTTGTCGAAGCCCGCCCGCATCTCCTCCATGAACAGATCGAGTTCATGAAGATAGATGTTGGCGAGCAGGGGCGAGATGACCCCGCCCTGTGGCGTGCCGCTGTAGGTCCGCTCGAACTTCCAGTCGTCCACGCACCCTGCCTTGAGCATTGTCCCGATCAGATCGATGAACAGAGGATCATCGATCCTGCGAGCCAAGAGGCCGAGCAGGATGTCATGGTCGATGTTGTCGAAGAACCCGCGAACATCCACTTCGATCAGCCATTTCACGCCCGTCCAGGTGTTGCGGATCTCTTCGAGAGCCGTGTGGCAGGAGCGACCCGCGCGGAACCCATGACTGTGTTGCGAGAACACAGGCTCATAGATTGCCGCGAGGATCATTCTCGCCGCCTCCTGAACGATGCGATCATCCGCCGTTGGGATGCCCAATGGGCGCATTTTACCATTGCCCTTGGGGATATAGACCCGCCGCACCGGACGAGGGCGGTAACGGCTTTCCGTCACGCTTTGGACCAGACGATCCAGCCTCGCCAGCGTCATGCCGTCGAAGGTCTGGCCGTCTACTCCCGGCGTCATGGCACCCCGATTCCGGGACACCCTGTCATAAGCCCGCTCATACAAGCAGCGGGACCGCATGAGGCGGTGGAGACCATTGATCCGCTTGCCCGCCCGCGACAGGGCCGGAAGCTTCTCGATCCGTCTCAGGATAGTAGCGGTCTGCATCAGCAGTCCCTTTCCGTTGATCCATCAAGTTACACAGAACTGCCGTCCTTCACCCGGAAGCAGCGGATTTCGACGAGGATCGCTCCCGCTTATACCACTGTTCCGTCCGCCTCTCGGCGGCTGTCCCGGCCATTACGCCGGGCGTTCGACTACTATGACGGCTCCGTCGCCATGCAGGTCCGGACAAGCCGTCCTGTTTAGGCGATCCCGCAGTTGCGCGGGCGAGGAGTCGCGGCGCGTTTAGGTGCCCCGTTCGTTTCCTTGATCCCCTTACCGGGGCCACGCCGTGCGGACTGGCAGCGATTCGCAGGGCCGTGCTCCTCGCTCCGCTCGGGACGGTGTGTCAGCCGCGTTCACCGTCACCCACCTGATGGTCGTTGGAAACTGGGATTCAGACAATCCAGTCTTCACCATGCGCACCTTGCCTGCTGGTCAACCGCCGGGCTGCGGCGCCCGGCTTCGATCCATACCCCGACATGCTATGGTCCCGTTTCCCTTTCGGAATCTCAGCCGGTTCATCACCGGCACCGGTAAGTCGGTCAGGCATGAGCTATGCCAATAAGCTCAGTTCATTCGAACACTCCTTTCTTCTCCGCGCCACAACGGCGCACGCCCTGCGGGTGACGATCCCTATGCCGGCGCCGGGCGTCCTGCGCGCGGGCGGCGGCAGCTGGCTCGCCCTCCCGGGCTCACTGGCGCTGCCTTTGCGGCGCTGCGCCGTGCCGGCGCATCACCGCCGCCCGTGCTCGGTCCGACCCGGCGTGCCCACCACAACATAATATTTTCTCTCTCTGTGATGAGGAAGTCTGGCATGCGGGGTTGGCGGGCCGTCAAGGACGCGCGGTCCCCCCAATTTTCACGCACCCTTCCGTCTCCGCTTCGCTCCGCCTCCAGGGCACGAGAAAATCGGCTCCCCCGCGCGCGAGCGTTAACCGGGGTCCGCGACCCTGCGGGCCGCGGCTTCCCGGTTAACGTCCCTGACCGCCCTGACCGCCGCATGCCGGATGAGATTCCTCACCGAGAGAAGGTGAGATTTTCAACTCATGGAGGCTATCATGACCAAGTACAGCAACTTCAACGACATGGGCCGCGCGATCAACGAGCGCCGCGCCGACGAGCACACCACCGAGACCTATCAGGGGGCGTTCATCGAGGCGAGCGAGATGGCGAAGCTTTCCATCGTCAGCGAAGCCGAGAAGCTGGACATGCCCGACCCGGAGCAGGCCGCACACGCCGTCGAGCAGATGCTGGCGACGATGTTCGACGTGTTCCGCGACACTCGCATGGAGGAGTTCGCCGCCGACCTCGCATGGGGCTTCGTCAACAGCTTCCACATGGTGGCCAAGCGCATCGAGGGCCGTGAGGATGACGCCGCCAAGAAACTTGGCGACCTGGTGCGCAGCTACGACCCCTCGGAGATCTACGCGGTGGAGCTCGAAGAGACCCAGCTGCTCTGCCAGACCCTCGAGAATTGCGCCGAGGCGATGCGCTGCATGCGGGACCACGCCGGGAACGTGTATCGCGTCGAGACCGGACGGCCCTTCTCGACCGTCCGCGGCAGCAGGGTGTCGTCCAAGCTGACCGCCTCGATGATCGACGGTGCCGACTATCTGGCGGCACGCGCGGCAAAGCGTCGGGACGAGCACAACCCGAGCGGCCCGATTGTCGCCTTCTCGGGCGGCATGGAATGGCACGACCACGAGCAGCTCTTCGAACGCCTCGACCAGATCAAGCGTCGCATCCCGTCGATGGTCCTGATGACCACCGCCATGAACAAGGGTGCCGACGCCATCGCAGCGTCGTGGGCGGCCTCGCGCGAGGTCAAGCTGGTGCGCATGTTCCTCGACAAGCGCCACGGCAACCGGGGCGGGTTCCTCCGCAACGACCGCATCGCCTCGCTGCGTCCCGTCGAAGCGATCGTCTGCGAAGGATCGGGCGTCCAGATCGACTTCGCTCGCAAGTTGCGTACCGCCGGCGTACCGCTCCACGTCTTCCGCAAGGACGGACAGGCACCGGTGCAGCCGAGCCAGCGCAGCCGCCGCGCCTGACGCACCCACGGAAGGGCTCCGGGCAACCGGAGTCCTTCCCCTTTTTTACGTCGCCCTGGGCGGCGCTCCGGGGCATCGAGCCCCATCGCGCCGCGTGGGACTGACCTATCGGTCGATCACGCCACGTTGCCCGCTCGGCACGGCTCGCTCGCGGCAGGGCAATGCCGTCGCATTGCCACTGCCAGCTACGCCTCGCCGGTGCCGGGGTCGATACCGACACCCGTCGCATCGCCTCGCTCGCTTTGCGGTCATCGCTGAATGCGATGACCAGCGCGCTACGCCTCGGCCGATACGACTGGCGATCGTCGTTGAACACCAATCGGCACGCCTCGCTTGCTTCACGGCGATCCCTTCGGATCGCCGGTTCGCTACGCATCGCCGTGCCGATCGCGTTGGCTTATCGACCGCGCCGTCTCGCTCGCATCGCGGCCACGCCTGCGCGTGTCACGCTCGCTACGCATCGACCGGCGCGGTTCAACCGGCGTCACGCTTGCGGCATCAGCACGGCTCGCTGGCGGGCGCGGCGATGCCGTCGCATCGCCTGCACTGCCGCTGCGCATCGCGCCGTGCCGATCGCACCCATTGATCGGCCACGCCGTCTCGCTCGCATCGCGGCCACGCCTGCGCATGTCGCGCTCGCTACGCATCGACCGGCGCGTCTCACCCGGCATGTCGCTTGCCGCATCGGCACGGCTCGCTGGCGGGCGCGGCGATGCCGTCGCATCGCCTGCGCTGCCGCTGCGCATCGCACCGTGCCGATGCCATCGCGCAGGAGCTGACCGGCACGGCTCGCTCGCTTCACGGCGATCCCTTCGGATCGCCGGTTCGCTACGCCTCGCTCGTGCCGATCGCACCCGCTTATCGACCGCGCCCGTCTCGCTCGCATCGCGGCCACGCCTGCGCGTGTCGCGCTCGCTACGCATCGACCGGCGCAGTCCGACCGAAGCCCGGCTCGCTCGCGGTGCCGCAATGCCTGCGCATTGCGAGCACCAGCTACGCATCGCTCGGGCACCCGGTCCTGCGGACCGACCCATGACCCCGTGATCGGCCATGCCGATCCTGACGGATCGGAAGGGGAGGGGAACCGGAGATGATGGTTCCAATGGGAGACAGACCATGTCGATCACCTTCTTCCTCAGCGTCGATCGCAAAGCCGACGCCGCGCCCGCCGTCATCACCGCCCGCCAGCTTGCCGCGTTCCGCGCCTTCGCCCGCGAACGTGGCCAGCTGCTCGAAGACGAGGATGATGACCCGCTCGTGTCGTGCTCGTTCGAAGCTCGCGTCTGCCCCTGGTCGCTCGCGTCGATCTGCGCGATCTTCGATCACGATGTGGGTGTCATCGCCGTGGTCGAGGAAGCCCAGTTCCGTGGCCTCAACGTGCGCTTCTGGCACGATGACGCGACCCGCACGATCACGATGCGCGTCGCCAGCACCCCGGACGGCGCAGCGGAGATCAATCTCGCGAACGGCAACGCCTTCCACGTCCTCGACGCGCTACGACTTTCGGACGATAATTGCGGCAGCATGCCCATCGGGCAACTACGCGAAACACTCGGCCAGCCCTATGTTCGCCGCGACCTTGGTCGCCTCGATGGTCGTTACCTCGAACGCTTCGACACCCTCGCTGCTCAGGCCGACACCAGTGAAGGGATACGCATGGTCTGGGGATAGCCTCCCTCCAGTCGCCATCGCGTCGGGGAGCATCGGGCTTCGCCTCGATGCTCCCCATTCTTATGCCTGAATGGACCGAAGCTTCGCCAACTCGGCCCAAGCATTGAAAAGGGGAGCGCCTAACGGCAGCTCCCCTTCTATTTGCATGATGGGCTTGAGCCCGCTTTCGCGCTGACCCGCTTACGCGGTCAGGCGCTTCACGGTCTCGGCGATCCCGAGTTTCTTGATCGCTCCAATGATCGCGCTGAACTGGGCAGGATCGGCCTTCATCAACCCCGACCGTTCCACCTCCTTCAGCAGCTCCGAACGCTCACGATCGGCCAGTTGCTTGCGGCGTTCGTTGAGCCGCTGTTCGTCCGCCTCAAGCTGTGCCCGTTCCTGCTCGATACTCCGTGCCATATGACCTGCCTTTTCTGATCGTGGATCGGCCTCCATTTCCCACGATGCCAGCACCGCTCCACCGGCACAATAGCGACACTCATAATCGCTCGCTGGTCCGGCTTTACCGGACCAGCATGAGGCGACGGACACTGACCTTCGGCCAGGTCCGTCGTCGGGCGGGATTGCTCCGCCCAATACCCTTCGGTCCAGTCCGGTGGTCGCCTGCCTGCGGCGCTTACTCTCCCGGAACCCAGTCCAATGATCGGACATCCAGCCATGATGCCACCACCACCGCGACAGTCCCTAAGGATTTGCACACCGAACGCGGCACGCCGCAGGTTAAGTGTCTGTAATTGCCGGTGTTTGCAGGGGCAAACATGTTTGCCCCTGCAAACGCCTTGGTGGTTCTCCCCTAAGCGCTTGAGAACGCGCGAAAATCCCTGTTTGCAGGGTGAATGCGTTTTCACTCTATACCTCGGGACCAGGCTGTAGTATTTTCCACTCTCCGAAAACCCCACCAGCCACTTTCAAGTGGGTGGTGAATGTCTAACTCGACGATAGCTTTCAGACTTTCGTCTGAAGAGATTGCGGCACTTGATCGTGTAGCCGCGAAACGGTCGTGCTCCCGGTCTGAGGCCGCGCGCACTGCGCTTATGTTCGGTATCCGTTTCGCTGAGGCCGAGCATACTTTCAACATCACCCGTGCGGTCCTCGTTCTCGAGTACATGCAGGCGGCGATCGACGTGATTATCACACGCGATCACGGCGACGTCGTACCCCAGCTTCGCGAAGCCGCGAAGGAGCGCCTGGCGACGTTCCATGCGTAGCGGCGACATCCGGTTCAACGGTCAGGCGGCGACCGTAAAGCACCATTCCGCGCGGGGGCGGATCACCCGCAACTCGGGCAATTTCACCCGCGGTTCGCAGCTTCTCGCCAGTCAGTACAAGATGACCTGGGCGGGCCTCCAGGTGCCCATCTGGATATGGCTGGGGACGTTCATCGTCCTGTTCAATATCTTCGTCTGGCTGGGCCTCGCCGAGCATGAATTCCAGCTCGACCTGATGAAGCTCTATTCCGCCATCTGGACGTGGGTCGGCGGGGACAAATTCCACCTCATCAACCTGACCTTGCCAAACGGCATCGTGACCAAGGTTCCGATCGGCTACGTCCCCTACGAACCCCATGTCGTTCATGCCTGGGCGAAGACGGTCAAGATCTTCCTGACGACACTCGTCATGTCGGCCTTCATCGCAGCACCGATCATCATGTGGTTCATCATGTGGGCAAACAAGCGCGGCAGCGACATGCTCCAGGAACGCCACAACCGCGGCGCCCTGTTGGTCGAGCGTGACGTGCTCGTCAAAACTGTCAGCGGCCACAACCGACGCAAGTTCCGCACCGAGTGCGCCGAACACGATCCGCCGTACGTCCCCGAACTCGTCGCCAAGGCTCCGATCCTCGATCGGATCGACCGGGGCATCCACGTTCCATACACGATCGCCGGCATCCCCTATCCGTGGCGGCTCGAACAGAGCCATACCATGCTCATCGGCACCACCGGCACCGGCAAGACGACCCAGCTGCGCAGCCACGTCTCGCAGCTTCGCGCGCGCGGTCATCGCGCGGTCATCTTTGACCTGACCGGCGTGTTCGTGGAGACGTTCTACAACCCAGAAACCGACGTCATTCTCAACCCTATGGACGAGCGTTGCGCGCCGTGGACGCTGTTCGACGAATGCCGCAACTATGCCGACTTCGTTTCGGCCGCATCGGCCCTCATTCCCTCGCATCCCGACGACAAGGAACCGTTCTGGCAGAACGCCGCGCGGATGCTCTTCATCGAGATGTGCCTGAAGCTTCAAGAGATGGGTGAGGCGAACAACGCCGCGATCGCGCACCACCTGATGCAGGCCGATCTGAAGTCGATCAACGCCAAGCTCGATGACACCATCGCCGCCCCGCTGACGACCGAGAAAGCCGCCCGCATGGCGGAATCGATCCGCTCGGTTCTGAACGTCAACGGACAGGCGCTACGCTTCATGCCGGACCCTGTCCCGGGCGGCCCGCCCGCCTTCTCGATCCGCGACTGGATCGCGACCGACAATCGCGACGGCTCGATCATGTTCATCACCGGCTCGTACAACGACCTCGAGATGACCCGCGGTCTGTTCACGCTGTGGATCGATCTGGCCGTCAACAACCTCATGCGCCTGCCCAAGACCCGTGACCTGCGGACCTGGTATCTGTTTGACGAAGTCCATGCGCTTCACGCGCTTCCTGGTATCGAGCATGGCCTCCAGTCGGCCCGCAACTTCGGCGGTGCGTTCGTCCTTGGGATCCACTCGTTCGACAAGCTGGTCGCGACCTATGGCTTGCAGAACGCGACCGCGCTCACCGGACTTGCGCGCACCAAGCTGATCCTCGCCACCGCCGATCGAACCACAGCCGAAAAGTGCTCCGAGTTCATCGGCAGCCGCGAGGTCCGCCAGATGGATGAGGCCTACAGCTACGGCTACAACAACACCCGCGACGCCTCGACCCTCACGCCTCGCACGGCGATCGAGCCGCTGGTCATCCCCGACGACATCAACAACCTGCCGTCGCTCCACGGCTTCGTGAAGTTTCCCGATGGATTTCCCGCTGCGCGGATCGAACTCAAATACCGCTCCTATGCCGAGGTCGCGCCGGGGGCGGTGCCCCGCAAGAACTTCAAGCCTACCGAATACGTCTCGCCGGAAGACCGGCGTCGTCAGAACACCCGGAACAATGGCGCGGATGAGGGGGGTGAGGGTGGCCGCGAGCATACCCCCACACGGCCTGTGGGGGGCGTGGAGGCGAAGGAAAGGCAAGAGCCGGACCTGACCGCCTCGCAGCCCGAGAAGCCGCGTAGCGAGGCTGAAAAGGCGGCTGCGGCGATGGAGGTCACCGGGTCGCTGCCGGTGGTGATCGATCAGATAACCGGCAAGGGCGTCGCCAGCAGCCCGACCGGCGTCGATGCCGTCCGCGCGTCGGATGCCGCAACGAGGGTCGGGGGCGAACCTTCCAAGCCTGTGACGGGAGGTTCATCCAGTCTGGATGCCCAACTCGGCGGCATGGGCATGTCCCTGATCGAGAACCGTGCGGGTCCGCAGAGCGGGGTGGATCCGACGCGCGGCGAGGCGTCACGCCATGCCCCGGAAAGCCGGTCCGATCGCGGTGATGCCGATCGCCACGAGGACCAGGCGACCCGCGAATTGCGCGATGGGTTTGCGACGCAGCGCGACCCCGATCACCACCATCGTCATCACGGCCCGGATCATTCGCCGGAGATCGATGACGACATGGACATGGGGATGTAGCCGATGCTGTCGATCGCTTCCGTCAAGTCCGCCTCCGGCGCGGCGCAGTATTTCGCCAAGGACGATTACTACACCGCCGAGCATTCGTCCGAGGCGACCGCCTGGGGCGGGGTGGGCGCGGCCGACCTTGGCCTCAAGGGCGAGGTGACCAAGGAAGACTTCGAGAAGATCCTCAACGGCGAGATGCCCGATGGCGAAAAGGTCGGGCAGGTCGAGGGTCGCAGGCTCGGTGTCGACCTGACCTTCTCGATGCCGAAGTCCGCCAGCGTAATGGCCTATGTCGCTGGCGACACCCGTGTCCTCACCGCGCATATGAACGCCGTAAAGGCGACGATGGGATGGGTCGAGAAGACCTTCGCCGAAGGCCGCACCTACGATCAGTCCAGGTCAGGGGATGCGGTGCGAACCGGCAACCTCGTCTATGCGCTGTTCCAGCACGACACGAGTCGCGCGCTCGATCCACAGGGCCACATCCATGTCCTGATCGCCAACATGACCAAGATGGCGAACGGGGCATGGCAGGCGCTCCACAACCAGCAGCTGTGGAAGAACAACACGACCATCGGCGCGGCCTACCACGCGCAGTTTCGCGCCGAGCTGGCAAAGATCGGCTACGAAACAAGCGTCACCGGCAAGCACGGCCAGTTCGAGATCGCCGGCGTGCCTAAGGAGGTGATCGACACCTTCAGCCAGCGGCGCGCCGATATCCTGGCGAAAGCCGGCGAGCTCGGTGTCACCTCCGCCGAGGCGTTGCGCAAGGTGACCAACAATACCCGCGACGCCAAGCTGAACGTCGAGGATCGCGATGCCCTGCGCCAGGAATGGCGTGACCGGGCGGCCGCGCTCGGATTCGACGGCAAGGCACTGGTCGATGCCGCGCGCGAGCGTGCTGGCGCCAGCGGCCTCGATGCCCAGCCACGACCGATGGAGCGCCTCGGTGACGTCCTGGCCAATCTCCGCGAAAGCCTGGGCGAGTTATTCCGACCCGCCGATCCGCTCGTCGCCAGCGGCCTCGACCGGCTGCGCATCGCGCCGGTGGATCTGCGCGCCCAGCACGCCGTCGCCTCCGCGATCCGCATCCATGCCCAACGCGAAGCCGCGTTCGCGGTGCCGGACATCACCAGGACCGCGCTCGACCTCGGGCTGAAGGGTGTCACCGCCGCGCATGTCGACGCGCGCGTCTCCGAGCTCATCCGCAACGAGAAGCTGATTCCGGGCAAGGATGACCGGATCGACAGCGTCGTCACCCATGTCACGACGCCCGAGGCGCTCGCGACGGAGCGCGGCATCCTTGCAGAGATCGAGCGCGGCAAGGGGGAGGGGCGGGTGATCGTCTCCGCCGACACCGTTATCGAGCGGATCAACGCCGCATCGGGCGACAAGGAACTCAATGCAGGGCAGATGGCGGCCGCGACGATGGCGCTCACTTCCGCCGATCGCATCGTCGCGGTCCAGGGCGTCTCGGGCGCCGGCAAGTCGACCATGCTGGCGAGCGTCGCGCGCAATGTCGAGCAGGAAGGCGGCAAGGTGGTCGGTCTCGCGCTCATGAAGGCGACCGCCGATCGTCTCGGCGCCGAAGCCGGCATCGAGAGCCGCACCGTGTCCTCGTTCGTCCACAGCTATGCCCGCCACGCGCTCGCTGGGAAGGGCGCGGGCTATGACGGCGCGCGAGACGCGCTCGCCGGCACCACGCTCATCCTCGACGAAGCCTCGATGGTCGGCTCGGAGCAGATGAAGCACCTGGTCGGCATCGCCAATGCGCTCGGCGTCGATCGCTTCCTGATGATCGGCGATCGCCAGCAGATCACCGCGGTCGACGCCGGCAAGGCGTTCGCGCTCGCGCAGGCCGGCGGGATCACGCTGGCGCGGATGGACGAGAATCTGCGCCAGCGCACCGAGCAGCTGCGCACCGTCGCCGCGCTGACCAACCGCGGCGAGGTGCGCGAGGCGATGGCGATGCTCGGCGACAAGGTCACCGCCAACCCCGAGCATGTGAAGGCCGCGGCCGAACACTGGCTGGGCCTAACCCCCGAACAGCGCGAGACCACCGCGATGTTCTCGTCGGGCCGCGTCGCGCGCGCAGAGCTCAACGTGCGCATCCAGGACGGCCTCGCCGCGGAGGGCACGTTGAAAGGGGACGGCGTCGTCACCCCGGTCCTCGACAAGGTCAACGTCACGCGCGAGGAACTCCGCTACGCGCATACCTATAAGCCCGGCCAGGTGATCGACCTGCGCCATGCCATGCGCGAGCTCGGCCTCAGCCCCGGCACCTATGACGTGCTCGGCGTCGACGCGAAGGGGCGCGTTCAGGTCCAGATCGGCAACCGGGTACGGACCTTCGATCCGCAGAAGATATCGCCGGTCGACAAGACCGACGCGATGCAGCTCGCCCAGCGCGAGCAGATCAAGCTGCATGAGGGCGACAAGATCCGCTGGACCCAGAACGACAAGGACCGCGGCCTCAACAACAACGATATCGCCCGCGTCGTCTCGGCCGACCCGTCGGGGATCAAGGTGGAGGCGAGCGACGGCACCCTCCACGAGCTGAAGGCGGGCGATCCGATGATGGAGCGGATCAGCCTCGCCTACGCGCTCAACATGCACGCGGCGCAGGGCATCACCACCGACACCGCGATCGCGGTGATGAGCCACAGGGAATCGAACCTCTCCAACCAGCGGCTGTTCAACGTCACCGTCACGCGCGTCCGCGACGACATCCAGCTGTTCACCGACGACCGCGAGAAGCTGACCGCCGCGATCGAGCGCAACGAGGGCAACAAGACCTCGGCGCTCGAGACCACCGGCGCGCTGTCGATCGACCCCGATCGCGGCGCTGCCGGCGCAGCCACGAAAGCCGGCGCGGGCGAGACGTTCAACCCTTCGCTGCCGCCCGACCTCGATCGCGGACCGGAGAAAGTCGGAGGCGAGCCGAGCGCAGATACAGCCCGCCCCTCGACCGGCGGCAAGATCGACATCCGTACCGATCCCTCGCTCGACCTCTCCCGGTTCAGCGTCCCGGTCGAGCCCAAAGGGCCTGAACTTCCCTACCCCGAAAAGGACATCGGACTGGAGCTATGAGCATGACCACATCACCACCGACCTGGGACCAGGTGATCGCCACCAAGCACTGGCACGCCTGCGACCTCGACACTCATACGCTCACGCAATGCAGCCAGCTCGCGCGGCGCGACGATGCGCTCGACTGGGGCGGCGAAACGCTTGCGATGGCCGCGATTTTCGGCCTGACCTACGTCTTACTCCTGCCGCTCACCCGCGCGCTGCGTGCCCTCCGGGTCCGGTCCGAGCCAGCACGATGAGCCTCGCCGACCGCGACTATATGCACGGGCCTCCCCGCATCGGTCGGACCTCGCGGCTCGACACGCCGCCCTGCGACGCGATCGAGGGAACGGCCGAGTATGGCCATCAGGCCCGCAGGAAGCCCGTGGAGCCACGGTCAACCGCACCACGCATGATCGTCCCGCTGACGCGCCGGTTGCGTCAGGCGGGACTCCTGGCGGCCGCGGTGGCGGCTTTCACCTTCGCCTGGGCGGTCGGATGCGGAATCGTCAGCGCGTCGCTTCACACCGATGGTGGAATTTTCGTTCCGCCCGCAACCCAAGGTACGCCCGGTGGACGGTAGTTTCCCTTTTCGCTTCCGGCGCCAACCCGAGCCGACGCACGCGACCCTCACGATCGCCGAAACCGCGGATCTGACGGAAGCGGCGCTTGAAGCGGTCCGCGCCGGTGACGGGGGCCGGCTCGCGGTATTCGGCGATGGCGACGCGATCGCCGAACTCGCCGACCAGGTCCGCGACCAGCTGATCGACCCCGCGCGCGGCAACTGGGACTTCTTCGCAGACCATCCGAGCGACTATGCACGCTCGTCCGCGATCGAAGCGTTCCTTCCCGACGATCCTGACGTTTGCTCGGGCTACACCTGCGCTTCGCGCTATGTGCTGCTCCGCGCGATCCAGCATGCCGGCGATGAACCTGGTGCGACCCTTTCGGCCGTCCGCGATCTGATACGGGATCTCCCGCCGGAAGCCGTCGCAGAGGCGGCGGGACACGATTCTGGAAACGGTCACGCCCTGCGTTGGGGAATGACCGTGCTGGCCGGCGTGCGACGAGCGACCCACGCTTTCGCCGACCACGACCGGCTGATGCCCAGGATCTCCATCGCGCGCTGGCTGGCAGGATCGGCGTCGACCATCCTGTTCGTACGACGCGAACCTGGACTGACTTCGAGCGAGGTTGTCGCCGTCGAGGCCTCGCTGCGCGATCACGCGATGCTGTCCAGAATGGACGTGTTTCCCCTGGCTCTCCCCTCGCAGTCGATGGAGGTGGTCGATGGGCATCGATGATCGCGACTATATGCGCGATCGCTACCGCAAGCGGCAGGGGCTCGATCCCGGTGCGACGCAATGGAACGATCGCAAGGCACGGGTCGAGCTGAACCGCTTCGGGTTCAGGAAATCGGTGCCGCTGGGGAGCGCGAGCTGGATATCTGGCGGATCGAAAGGGTCGTGGTTCGAAGCCAGGAACAGGGGCCACGATTATCAGCGCGGTCGATGGCGGCCCCGCCCGCGCTTCACGCCGGCCCCTTACTGGCAGGCGCTGGGCGTCGGTGTTGCCATCGCACTGGTCCTTGCGGCCTGGGCCGGGCAGGGCCAGATCAAGCGCGCAACCTCCAGCCTGTTCGCGTCAATCGTGGGGACGAACACCGGTTTTCCGGAATCGGGAACGGTCGCCGTCTCCTCCAGCGTCGACCTGCGAACCGTCAGAAGCCACCTGACCATTCAGGGTGCGGCAGACAATAGCATCGTCCAGCTGCTCGATCCGGCGACGGCGAAGAACCGGCTGTCGGTCTATGTCCGCGCCTTCGAGCGTGTCACCGTGCCAGCCCCGCTCGGCCAATATCGCGTCCGCTTCATCCACGGCCGCGAATGGGCAGATTCTCGGACCTTCTTCGGCAAGGGCACGCTGCACGACGAGGTTGCCGGCGTGATGCTGTTCACGCGACGGGTCGGGCACACGCTCGATCTTCGTCTGGGGGCCGACAGCAATCTCGTGGTCCGGCGCATCGCCGCCAAACCGGCCTCGATCCAGTGACACTGTCCTTCATCCACGCGCGGGGATTTCGCATCGCACCGCCAGGACCGGCCCCCGCGCGCCGGCACGGCGATCAACCGGGACAGGAGACATGAGCAACTGGGATTTCGAGGAAATGGGCGAGTTCGGCTCGGATGCCGACGCAGACCGCTGGGCGAAGCGCAACAACATCGCCCCGCAGGATGTCCGCATTCGCCGCAAGGGGGACGGGGTTGAGCTGGAGGTCCGGCGCTCGGCGCTGGGCGACAGCAGCGCCCGCCACGATGACCGTCGCGACGGCCGACGCAACGGTTTCTTCTGAAAACGGCCAGGGAAGGAGTACACACGATGAAACTGAAGATGATCGCCGCGCTGGGGCTTGCCGCCCTCTCCGTGGCCTTGCCGTCGGCCGCCAGCGCGCAGTCGTCGGCGCCGGTCCTGCTCGCGATGGCGAGCTTCGCCGGAAGTCATGCCGGCACCGATGCCGCGCGCGAGGTCGAGGCGAAGAAGGCGCGCTATCGCGCGCACGCGCTTCACAACGGCAAATGCAAGGACTGCGCGGACTGTCCCGACTGCAAGGACTGTGACGAAGCCGCGAAGAAAGTTGCGGCGGACGAGGAGCGTGCCGGGATCTGCGATCCCGCAGCGCATGCGAAGAAGGCGGGCGCCGGTGCTTGATCGCACCCGCATGCTCGTCGTGACGGCCGCGCTCGCGGCCGTCACACCTTCAATGGCCCACGCCCAGAAGCTGGGGCAGGGCGGCACCGGCGTCGACGAGACGACCGCCGTGCCGCAATGCCAGGTGCCGCTCGGCGTTGCCGCGCTGGTTGAGGAGAAGGCCGCCAACCCGGCCGATGGCCTGTCGCCGCAACTGCAGGCGCTCATGCGCATGGCGGAGATGCAGAACGGCGGTTCGACCGCGCGCGTCGACGCGCTGCCACTGGTCAAGCTGATGATCGCGCGATCCAATTGCTTCCGCGTCGCCGATCGCGGCGAGGCGTTCAGCGCGCTCGAACGCGAACGCGCGATCAATGGCGGGACTGCCACAACCCGGCCTGTCACCAAGGCGGATTATCTGATCGAGGTGAAGGTGGTCTATTCCGACGCCAAGTCGCGTGAGAGCGGGGGCGGGGTCGGCGGTGTGTTCGGCGGGGCGGTCGGGCTCAAGTCGAAGACACTCGAAAGCCAGGTGCTGATGACGCTGGTCGACGTGAACACCGGCATCCAGGAAGCGGTCGCCAGCGGGTCGGCGCGCAAGAAGGATATCGGCGTCGTGGGCGGTGGGCTGTTGCTCGGCCTTGGCGTGGGTGCGCTCGGTGGAAGCTACGCCTCGACCGACATCGGCAAGATCACCACGCTGGCGACGCTCGATGCGTTCCGCAAGCTGATCGAGGATGCACGGCCACGGCTCGAGGCGAGGCTGGTGCCGGCCAAGCCGCCCGCAATGGTGCCTCCCGCCTCCGCGCCGCTACCGGCGCAGGCGGTTCAACCGCTGCCGCAGCCAAATCCGGGAACGCCGAAACGATGATCCGCAAGAAATCGACCCGCGCGGCCGAGATCGCATTTGCCGACGAAGTGATGGCGTCCGACGAGTTCGCGGCTCTCCCCGAGCGCGTGCGATCGACGGTGCGGAACCATCGCCAGGGGATGCGGGGCGAGCGCGAGACCGCCTATATGCTCGATCACCAATTCGGGCCTGACAACGACCGCAACCTGCTTATCCACGATCTGCGCCTGCCGGACGGGCAGGGCGGGTTCGCGCAGTTCGATCATATCCTGCTGTCGCGGGCGTCGCGCACCGCCTCGATCTTCGAATCCAAGAACTACTCTGGCCGGATCTCGAAGAACGAGCATGGCGAATGGATGGTCTGGTATCGCTCGCAACGTCAGCCGCAGAACATCCCCAATCCGGTCGAACAGGCCAAACGACAACGCAAGGTGCTGCAGGCGTGGCTGAAGCGAAAAGGGCATGACAGGGCGTTCGCGGAGGTCGGCGTATTCGTGTCCGTTCCGCCCACCGCGATGATCGACCGTTCCAAAATCGGCAGCGACGAGCCGATCTACAAATGCGACAACCTTTACAAAGCCTGGGTGCCGTTCGGCGGGTCATCGCCCCTGGGACGAATGTTTTCGACCGGCGTCACCGCCGCGCAGATGGTCGAGATCGCCGACCAGCTCATCGCCGACCATGTCCAGGAGGGCGATATCTATACCCGCCTCGGCATCGTTCCTGACAGCACGGACGCCGCCGATACGTCTCATACCGGCGACCCGTCTGGGCCGATCAACATGCCCATCGTCCAGGCCGCGTCTGTGCCGGAATTGCCGCCGTACGTCGAGGCAGAGCCTGTCACTGTTCATCCGGCGCAAAGTCCCTCCACATCGGTAGCGGTTGAATGCACCGTTTTGGAGGTATCGCCCCCTGCCAAGGCGGTTCCCGTCAAGGCGGGCGCACCTATCGAGGTATGCGCCGGGATCGTCGAGCGGACACTGCCAGATGGCCGCATCGCATTCAGGGCCGCGCGCGACGATGAGATCGGCAGGGAGGTTCTTTCCGCGTTGTGCAAGGGCAAGGCGATCTGGAACCCGAGATTCTCCAACTGGATCTGCGTGCCCGACGTCGCCGACGTGATCCGGGCTGCACTTCCCGATGCGATCAGGGTCGGCCACGTCGCATGAATATGATCAGCCTGCCCCGGCCCGAATGCCCGTATTGCCATGAGGCGATGCGCCGCTGGCCGCTGGGGCAGCACATGCTGGTCTGTGACACCTGCCGCCGTCCGATCGTGCGCTACCTCGCTGCGCCCTCGCGTCGGATCTTTCGGCTGCGCCCGCTCTACAGCGTCATCAACGCCATCGCGCTGTTCATTCTGGTCGCGACCTTTCTCGCCATCGTGATCGCCCGCGCCGACATCCGGCATATCATGCTGGCCGTCGCGATCCCCATCGCGATGTTCGGCGCGAGCGATATCGGCGATGGCTGGCTGTCCTGGCGTACCTCGCTCGATCGAGGGTGGAACCACCTTCGCAAGGGTCGCAAGGCGCGGCTGATCGGGCTGGCACGCGCAGCGTTCGGCATCGCCGGCTGTGCTGTCGCCATCTTCGGGCTACTTGCCTACGGCGACATGACCACTCCACGAAAACCGCTTGCCCATCAGGCTGGTCGGCCATGATTCCCTTCTGCCTGATCCTGGGCGACAGCACCGCGGTCGGCACGGCGCAGGCATTGGCAGCACAGGGCATACGCTGCGAGGTTCATGCGCGCGTGGGTGCCGGTTCGGCCGAGATCGAGCGGCGGGTGAGGGGCGCTTCGGCCGCCACCGTCGCCCTCATCGCACTCGGGTCGAACGATGCCGCCAGTCCGGCGCTCCCAACCAACCTTCTTGCGCTCAGGCGGCGAACCACCGCCGTCAAGGTGGCCTGGCTTGCCCCCTACGACCTGCGCGCGTCATCCATTGTCACGTCGATCGCGGCACGTTTCGGCGACACCGTCATCCCGCTGCGGGCGCAACCGAGCCGGGATGGCATCCATCCGGTCAGCTATCGCCCCGTCGCCAAGTCGCTGCGGTGGGGGGCGGTCGCCCCCTTCAGAGCCGGCGTAGCGCCGGCGCCGATCGCGCGCGCGACCGTGCTGGTGATGAGCAGCCCACTCGGGTCGTGATCGCCATCTTCATGCCGCGAGCATCGGTCGCCGGAACCGAACGGCTCGACTCAATCCCGCTGGAACAAATCCGGCCCATATGACAGGCTGAACGTCATGGACCATCGCATCACCCACACCTGCGGCCATGAGCAAACCCATTTCATTGCCGGGTTCGCGTCGCAGCAGGAGCGCAAGGCCACCTGGCTGCGCACGACGGTCTGCGGCGCGTGCTACCGCAAGCAGCGCCAGGAAGAGAACGAGCGCGACGCCGCGGCCTCGCAACAAGCCGTTGCCCATCTGTCGCTGGCGCCGCTCAACGGCTCGGAACGACAGGTCAGCTGGGCAACGACCATTCGCGCGAAACGGATCGCCTTGCTGCGCAAGGATCAACCTCTCGATAGCGTCGAAACCGGCGCGGCGCTGCTCGGCATCGCGGACGCCAAATGGTGGATCGACAACCGCGACGCGACCGACGCGCAGTTGCTCGCCTCGGCAGGGGTGGCTCAGGCTCCCGGCTGAACCGGCGTCGTCACCGCATTCTTCAGCGGCGCGGGCTTCTTGCCGTCAGGCAGCGTCCTGCGGAGGTGCTCGTGGACGATCGCAGCCGAGAAGGGCTTCGGGATGAACGTCGCCTTCTCGGGCATGTCACCCGGATTGGGACGGATATTGCCGCTGGCGATCACGATCTCGATCCAGGGCCAGTGCTGTGCGACATGACGCGCCAGCGCAAAGCCGTTGATCGATCCCGGCATCTCGACATCGGAGAACAGCAGGATGGTGTTGTCGGCCTGCTCCTCCAGCAGCACGATCGCGGTATCGCCGTCCATCGCCTCATGACAGCGAAAGCCGGCGTCCTCCAGGATCAGCGTCATGTCCATCAGGATGATCGGGACGTCATCGACCGCGAGCGCGAAAGGTACGGTCGAAGTGTTCATCACCTCTACAACCGCCTGTATCTGTAGGCGCTTGCAATCGTAACTGGCGCAGTAGATGTCGATCATCGCGGACATCATCCTGGCCAACTCGCGTGTGGTCGGCGCATTTTCCCACCGGCTCATCGTTGGTTGGCTGGCCAGCCCCGCGCCCGATCCCGGCAGCTTGCCCAGCGCCAGGCGGAAGCCCGGATCGTCACGCAGAGCGTCGAGATCATCGGCGTCCTCGTAGCCGCACGCGATCGCGAACACGCGGGCACGCAGTATGTCATCAAGGCGATGGATCACCCGCGCAGGATCGCGCGGATCGGCAATGCAAGCCGCAAGCCGCCGGCAAAGCCCCATCGCGCGCTCGGCCTGTGCCAGCAGCAGAACACCGCCATCCGAGGTGAGCCGACCTCCGTCGAACGCGGCTGTGATCTTCTTGCGCCCGATCGCTGGAAACGAAAATCCCGGCGCGCTATCATCGCTCCCGGCGGGTGTGGTCCGTGGCATAAATTGCCTCGCTGCAGGAATGGCCTAGACACCCATTTTCCTACATCAAAGCAATCGCTTAAACCACTCCCGCCAACCCTTCTGACCGAACCCGATGAATAAGCCGGGCTAGGAAAGCGGCGCGGGGGCTTTTCAGCTCGGGCTTGCCCATGTCGTGCCACCACGACACCCATTCGTCATAAAGCGCATACACGTCATAGCCTGGCGCGGCCGTCTTGGCGTCGTGCATGGTTTCCGGGTCGATATAGGGCGCATCGTCGCCGGCGTTGGCGAGCGGATCGGGCTTGGACTTGAGGCCCGAGCGGTTGCGGAACAGGATCACGTCATCATTCATCGTCACCGCATAGTCGGGGAAATGGCCGTGGTCCGCGTCATGCTCGCAGACCTTCTTGACCAAGGCCCGGAACACCCGGAGCGGGCTGTTCGAGCCGCATTTCTTTTGCAGCAGCTCCAGGCCGATCTTCCATTCGTCCTTCACGCCGCAATGCTTGCGGGCCAGCTCATACATGCGCCGCTCGAACGGCTTGCGGAGCCGGAAATAGTCGCGGTGAAGCGTCAGAACATTCTTGCTGATGACCGAGCGATAAACCCAATCCGACAGGGTGATTTCCAGATCGAGCATACGGCCGTCGAACGTCTTGCGTGTGATTCTGGCTTCTTCGATCAGCCCGAAAATCCGCGTTTCCTCGACACCGCCCGTCTGGATATTGGTCCGCACCGTGGTCCCGCGCAGGCGGGTGAGGGCGTCGGCCATCAGCCGATAGCCTTCGCCGCTGGTTTGCCGGTTGGTGGCGACGAGCATGTCATAGGCTTGCAGGCGCACCGTGCGGCTAGGTTGCTGGCCCTGATTCATCTTCGCGACGAGCTGCGAAATACAGTAGATCAATATGTCCTTGTCGTGGATCGTCGCCAGCCCCTTGCCCGAGGGGATAATCTCGATAACGTTGCCGTTATGCTCATAGCGCCGCATCCGGTTGTCGGGCTTGGTCGAGAGCGAGAAAACCGGATGCTCCATCGAGGCCATGTCGTCCTTGGGGATGGCGTCGAGAACATCGCAGATGAACAGGTCTTGGTTAGGGTGCCGCACCGGCAGCAGCGGCGTGCGATCGTCGCCGTCCACGGCCATGGACGGCGCGGCGATCGGCGCGTCAAACAGGGAAGGGGCGGAGTCTATCGTCATTTCACTAACGCCACAGCTACTATCGTCATTTCACATACGCAAGCGGATTATCGTCATTTCAGATTCACCCCCGCGCTATCGTCATTCCGATTACGCTTGGAGGGGGCGGGCCTATCGTCAGAGTGGATTCACCCTATCGTCACTCTGGATTCGCTTTTTCGTCAGAGCGGATTCACCGCGCGTCACAAAAACGCCAATTAATACATTATTTTCAACGCACTATAAAACCGCCCAAATCCCGTAACACGACTCTAAACCCATATATTAACACTAGGGCGAGGCTGTGGATAACTTTAGGCCGCCCCGCTTGATGCGACGTTGAAAGGAAGAAAAGCACCGCCTCTTGGGGCTCCGCCCCGCCGGCTCGCGGCCTTCGGCCGCCCCGGATCGCTATGCGATCCTCCCACCCGGCATCCCCAAAATGAGCCGGCTTCGCCGGCACGCTTTTGTTAATTTGGGGTGTGGTGTAACCGTCACACCCCTATCGCCAGCGCATCATTGAACCCAGCCGCCGAAAATGGCTTTCCAGAAAAGCCAAGCGGATATGTGGGCGTTCTGATCGAGAGGGTAGAGGAGGCGGAAACGTCCCCACAGGGGGCGATTTCCGGCCCGCCCGGCCTCATTCCGGGCGTAGGTCAGGGTTTTCGGCGTCGGAACCGCCTATGGCGCTCTACGGGCTTCCCAGGGCCGCCCGATTTTTCCGGCGCGAGATCCACGCACCGTTTAAACGGCCTCACGCCTTGTCGAAGCGGCCCGCGAACTCGCGATCGGCATAGTATTTGAGCTTGGCGGCGACGATCGGCCGTTGCCCCGCGAGGAACAGGAGCTGGTAATCCTCGCGCAGCGTGCGGACTTCATCGGGGGTGAGCAGCGGGCGAGCGACATGCTGCGCGCCGAACGATATGCCGGTTTCGTCGCTGTCGATCGCGCGGCTCATGGTCTCGAACACGACCGTCTCCTGGCCGAGCAGATCGGAGACGAGCTTGGCACTGTCGTGATCGTTGACCCCGAAT